>CAZVRN010000049.1:0-12299 GCA_964629485.1 uncultured Thermodesulfobacteriota bacterium
CCAGTCGGTTTTTAAAACGCCGCGCATCCTGGCTTTGCCGACGAGGGGCCACCAGATGTAATCATGATAAAAATAGGAACCGAATATGAAGAGATAAACCACCGGCGTGCGGAAAAAGATTCTTTGAATTTTACGCAGCGGGCCGAACCATAAAAAGTCACCGGCCCTGCTCGCCAGGTTATCACCCACGTGAAAACCAAAATCAAGCCGTGAAACATCTTCTCCCGTCACTTCTATTTCTTCTGGTTTCCCCGCGCCCAGCCCGCTTTCATCAGCCAGGCGGATGTAATCAATGTCCATGGGGTTAAAGCCCATCAGCTTGGCCGCGACAGAGTCAATGGCCACGCTATCACTGCCAGCCAGCATCAAGTTTTTCTGAACTGGCACCATTGTCCGCGGCCCGGGACCGTTTCCGCAGAGAGTTCCGTCCATGACCGTGAAAATACCGGTATGAATTTCTTTTTGTATGGCCAGGAGATCCACTAAGGTCTCATGAATATAACTGTGCGTATAGTGACGTTTCGTACTCAGCAAACCGCCGAAAGCATTTTTCATGGCTCCGGTGGTAGTGGTGTAAATATGACACTTTACCGTGGGGAGATGGACGATATTTTTCCCGAAAAAATAATCGGGCAGCCTGATGCCTTCCGGGTAAATTTTATGAAGTACGCGCATTCGCGCCTTGGGACGATATGTTATCCATTTCATATCCGCCGGCCGGAAGTTATACAATTCCCTTATCGAGTGCTTTTTATAAACAGGAGTGAGGCGGTTTAACCTTCCGCCTTTAAATGGATCAGTGACCACCGTATTGTTGTGGACTGCGGATAAATCGGTTATGCCGCGTTTTTTTAGTCCGCGGATAGTGCCATCAAGCTGCCAGGGAGTGGTGTTCGCTGACAGAAAAGGCATGTGCCACGAAATATTATCCTTGAGAATGGTCGGCCTATCGCCGAGCACGTTTTGCACTTTACTCAGGTCTAAAAGCCTCTCAATATCTTCCATAATCGAGGCAGGATGACACTTTACGACTGCAACTTTCGCCTTAATCACTTTAATCCTCTGTTTAACCGGCAGAGAGTTTGAAAAAAAGAATGATGATCCATGTTAAACCCCAGCCCAGACAGGCGGCTTGAAGGGCCCGGTCGGACAAAAGCATGGTGATCGGATTCCCTCCCTGCTGGTGAGTTTGAAGCAGGTTCAGATAATGAAATATGCCATAGAGCACAAATACCGAGGTCAGCAGAACGGCCCGGGTTCTGAAGAACGCGGTAGTCCTGGGATCAGCCACGTACAAAATATAACAAATAATGGTGAGGGTGGCCACGGTGGAAATGGCATGATCAAGAAAAGGCAAGGAATAACCCGCCAGGGAAGGACGCTGAACGGCCGGGTTTCCCTTGAGAGAAACAAACTCTTCTCTTCTCTTACCAAAGGCTATAAACAAGGAAAGGGTCAGAGTGCATAACAATAACCAATGGCTGATATAAACACCGCTTACGGCGCCACCGGCTAAAACCCGAAAAATAAACCCGCTGCTGATACAGAATACATCAACGATAGCTATCTGTTTAAGCCAAAAACTGTAAGCGATATTTACAGAAAGATAGAGGATTAAAATAAGGCACAGTTTCCAGGTCATGGTCCAGGACAAGACTAACGAAAAACCGGCCAGGAAAAGAAATAATAACCATCCGCTCGAGACAGGCACCTGGCCTGAAGCTAAAAGCCTGTCCCGTTTTTGGGGATGCTGGCGGTCTCGCTCAAGGTCCGCAATGTCATTCAGGATATAAACCGCTGAAGACATCAGGCTGAATAAGACAGCCG
The DNA here is from genome assembly GCA_964629485.1 of uncultured Thermodesulfobacteriota bacterium. Lineage (GTDB taxonomy): Bacteria > Desulfobacterota > Desulfarculia > Adiutricales > JAFDHD01 > JAFDHD01. Next base: position 1,828 of record CAZVRN010000049.1, read on the forward strand.
CGGCAATGGCAAGTATTGCCGGAGCAGGGCGAAAAAGTTCACCCGAAAAAAACAACGGAGCGAATACAAAAAGATTTTTCAGCCACTGTTTGGGCCTGAGCAACTCGAAAATGTTATTAAGCATAAAATTAACCGGTCTGCCCTGTATGAAATACCGCTAAATGAGATATTATCTGCCTAGTAGCGTTGAAATAAAACAGTTTCCGCCTCCGCTGTTGTTGTCCGCCGGCTGGGCCGGTCCTCCCGGGTCAAAAATCTCCCCGTTAACCAGGCCGTCGGAATCGCCGGCCCCGCCATCGGTCAGAGTTAAGGTAACGGTGTTTCCGTTAATATCAGCGCCTGTAAATTCCTCGAACCCAAGAGCGCTTGCTTTATAATATTTGGCCCCCGCGGCATAGCTGGTCGGGAAAGCCAGGACCACGGAAACGGTAGCCGGGTTTTGAGGATTTACCGGCAGGCCCGTTATTTTGAAAGAGAGAAGTCCGTCCGGGAAAATATATTCACTCGGGTCCGGCTTGTTGGCCTGGTTGATATTAGGCGCGGAATCCAGCACGGCTTGGACTTCAGCCAGAGAAGCCCCGGCTGTCCCAGAAACATCTATGGTGATTTTATCGAATTTAGCCGGGCATCTAACCGTACATTTCGATGCATCCGTGGGGAAATCATCTATATAATCAGACACTCCGTCACCATCAGCATCATCGTCTGAGAAGCGTGTTTTAAAGTCCCAGCTATACTCTGCCAAGAGGGGATTTCCAAAAACATTTTTAATTCCCGCAGTAATAGTCGCGGTAAAGGTTGTGTTAAAAGGCAATGCTTGGTCCGGCTTAAAGGATACGGTTTTAAGCATATCCATATAAGTTACCATGCCCGATACCGGGATTTGCGCACCGGCGCCGCTGTCATAGGTTAAGATGAAGTTATTGTTATTTATGGTGGCCGGGTCCAAGTTGTCATTGAACGTCGCCAGGATTACTGCATTCGGTGGCACAAACATTGCCCCGTCGGCTGGGTAAATCGATTCCACAACAGGCACTGTTACGTCGAAGATCACCAGGAAAGCATCGGTGCTGCCCCCGGAATTTGCCTGGTAAGAGGTTATGTAGGCGGGAAAATCCAGGGAGGATGTATCTCCGGCCAGGTAGACGCGGCCTTCTTGCACGTTAATGGCGTTGCAGGCGTCATTATTTGAGCCGCCCAGGTAGGTGGAATAGACCAGGTCCGAAGCACCCTGCCCCAGAGGCTTGATCACGGACAGGAACGCATCGCGGGACCCTCCGGAAATTAGTTGATAAGCGCTCGCGCTAACCGGAAAATCAACAGAAGAAGTTCCTCCTCCCAGGTAGGCCAGGTCTCCATAAATGCTAATGGCGCTGCAGGAGTCGTTATCCGCACCCCCCAGGTAGGTGGAATAGACCAGGTCCAAAACACCCTGTCCCAGAGGCTCGATCACGGTTAAAAAACCGTCTTCACCGCCCTTAAGCGTGCTCTGATAAGCGTTTTCAGGAGCTGGAAAATCTATGGAAGAGGTTTCTCCGGCCAAATAGGCCCGGCCTCCGGACACGGCCAGGGCGTTGCAGGTGTCATTATCCGTGCCGCCCAGGTAAGTGGAATAGACCAGGTCTGAAGCGCCTTGTCCCTGCGGCTCGATCACGGTTAAAAACCCGTCACGATAGGCCCTGTAACCCGCCTGAAAGGAACCCGTGGTGGCCGGGAAATCGGATGATTTTGTATATCCGGCCAAATAGGCCCGGCTTCCGGACACGGTAATGGCGTTGCAGGCGTCATTATCCGCGCCGCCCAGGTAAGTGGAATAGACCAGGTCTGAAGCGCCTTGTCCCTGCGGCTCGATCACGGTTAAAAAACCGTCAAGATAGCCGCCGGAACTCGTCTGGTAAGCACCGGTAGTGACCGGGAAATCAGAGGATGCGGTATATCCGGCCAAATAGACCCGGCTTCCGGACATAGTAATGGCGTTGCAGGCGTCATTATCCGTGCCGCCCAGGTAGGTGGAATAGACCAGGTCTGAAGCGCCCTGCCCCAGAGGCTCGATCACGGTTAAAAAACCGTCAAGATAACCGCTGTAACTCGTTTGAAAGACGCCTGTGGATGTCGGAAAGTTGGATGAACTAGTATTTCCCGCTAAAAAAACGCGGCCTTGGTACACGAAAAAATCACTGCTGGATTCCCCGGATGCGCCGCCCAGGTAAGTGGCGTAGCTCAATTCAGGATCGATAATCAGAGCATGAGCAGGATCATAGGGCCCGAGTTTGAAGCCGTAGCTGTTTCCTTTAACTACATAATTACATACCACTGGACTCTTCCGGCCGTTAATCTCCTGCCAGGCCGCGGGGGTTTTGAACCTGCATTCCCCGGCCGCTGTCCTGATCACAAGGTCACCATCTGCATCCAGGGCCAGGAGTTCGGCTCCCTCCACCTTGAATCTGATCGCACCTGGATCAGCGCCGGGGGCTAGTTTATAAACATCTTCAATAAATCCGCGACCGGCCTTGTATATGGTTTTGGTGCCCGGGAAGATGCCTTCGTACTCAACTTCCCTGTAGGTGGGGACAGCGCTTTTCCAGTTTTCCCTGGGGCCGACGAAGTAATTGATCCGGGCCCGGGCTTTCTCCCCGCCCCGGACTATTATTTTTTGATTTTCAGTCTCCGGGATGATTTTAAAAACCACCCGTTGAACTTTTTTTTCGCGGTTCTGGCCTTGCAACGGCCGCCTGCTGTCGAGTATTGCCTTTTTCGCCTTGTTTTTCGGCGCCTGAATACTGTCGAAAACCACTTCGCCCTTACGCGTCAGGTAAATGGCGCCTGTACCCGCCTTGAGGTAGTAGGAGACCCGCTCATCGGCCTGCCCGCGGTTTTCTATAAAGGGCTGAGCGACTGCCGATAAGAGCTGCTGCGCTTTTACTTTTGAGATTTGACGCGAAGAAACGAAATCGGACTTGGCCCGGCCCGGTTCAAAACTTGCCGCGTATTGAGATTTCCCGATAAGCCCGCGCGCACCTTCCGCCGCCGCCATATCCATCGAAATGATTTTGAACAGCGCGAAAAACAGGAAAAAAACGATTCCCAACTTCAGGGCTGCCGTCTGTTTCATATTCGCCCTCCGTTTTTCAAAACATTGAATTGTTGTTCAACAGAGTCAGATTCTGCTTATTTTGAGGCGAGTCCTGAAAACTAGAAGCTAATAATTTGAATGTGTTAGAATCATAATTAAAAATCGCCGCTTAAACAGATTGAGCCCAGGTGAGAAGAATTCGCATTTATCAGCACTTCTTAATAAGTATCTTGAGATCTCTTAAGAACTTCATCCTTCAGCCGAATTTCATTGTCTCGATTTCAATAAGATTACCGGTTCTTAAGAGGCCTAGCCTTGTCACCAGCCCCCCGGTGCCTCCAGAGTACATGCCGCTACCCCAAATTTTAGCATTAATAACGCCTCACCTCTACCCCGGAGATGTTAATAACACAAAAATTAAAGAAAAACTGAATAACTAGCTTTAAGTAATGTTACCCCATTAAACACTTGGCCGTCAATCAGCAATCACGCCCCCGGCCCTGTTTAAATAACGCCTGCTGTTCAAGGTCCGTCCAGAAGATAGCCTAAGGGCCGAGAGGGTATCTGTTTTGACTTTTTATTTAAAAAACACTGCTTTACCTATTTTTTTTCAAAAACCAGCATCCGCTGCCGGTCCTGACCGGGAAACCCGGACTTGTGACCAAGGCTTGAAAGGCGCCCCATGTCCTTGACGCGAAGTGAATGCTTCGCCGCTTGATTATCATAAAATTCCCATTTCCGGACCACGATCGGAAATTCACGCCACCGCATGAAAGGCAAAGAGATGGGACGACCGATAATGACGTTGGCGTAAAAACGTCCTTCATCTTTAAGGTGCCTTTGGACAAAGCCAAGGCACTGGTCAAGGACCTGGTCCGTCATGTGTATAAGCACGGAAAAAGCCCAGATGAAGTCAAAGCCGCGCTCGATATTAAGAGAGCCCAGGTCGTTGGTGTGAATCAGTACAGGTTGTTTATGTTCCAGGTTCGCTTCGCGCAATTCTGCCTTGCCTTCTTCCAGGACCTGCGGCCGAACATCCACCCCGTAGTAATGTCCTGTTTCGATGTAATCAATAATTGGGATGCCGCCCCGCAGGGTGCCGCATCCCAGGTCGAGGAAATAATGTTGAGGCTTAAGGCCCATTTCCCGTAAAAAAAAGATTTGAAACTCCCGCTTCATCCGCCATAACCACGGCGGGCCGACCAATATATGCCTTCTGAACCCTTGTATCCAGTGACGTAATGTTTGCATACCTGACCCTCAGCGATTTATGATTAAGCTCAAACCCAGAGACTGCCCGTCAGCCGCGGTTATGACATTGACCCGAATCAGAACCATTCATACATTTGTTCAACCCAGGCCTTCACCCGGAGGCTGACATCCCTCGGAGAACTGCTCCTGTCTTGAAATTCGGTTAAAGGAATCGGTTGGCTGATATCTACATCAATTATGAGCCGCCTGAGCAACGGACCGAAGACATACGGATTCAGGAACCTGAAAATATCCCTGCGGCTGGCGCCCTTAATTCTTATAAATTGAATCTGTGTCTTAAGGTTGTCGATTCCGTTGATAACGTGTCCGAGGCCGGTCTTCCATCTATGGCCGAAAAAGGTGCCACCGGTGGGAGCCATAAAAATCGCTGAACCGGCCGAAGCGGTTTCGCAGGCCCTGGCGATAGTCTGTTGATTCCTTTTCCTGGCTTCTTCCCGGGTAAGCCCTTCCGTAAAACGGGCAAACACATAGGTGCGGAACAATTCCAAGGGGTTGCGGTCCCGCTTTTGCGACATATATACCGGAAGATGTCTCTCCGCTACCTTCGGGCCCAAGATTCTCCAGCCCGGCGCCCCGATCATGTGGGCGTCATCCCTGTCGATTGTGGCCCACATGACAGCCCCGTCAAGCGGTGAATGGTGGTTCGAAAGAAAGAGGGTTGGACCCGTCTTGAGACATTCTCCGCTCGTGATGCGGACCTCCGCCTTGAGCTGAGTGAGCATCCATATCATTGAATCCCTCAACGAAAGATCCCTTGAGACTTCTCTGAAACCGGAAAGAAGTTCCACGTATAAAGGATGAACATAAGGGAGCCACAAACGCTTCCCGCCGTTTCCTTGATTATCTGTCATTAGCCTTTTGCTCCGTCGCAGCCCGCCTTCCGGGACCGCCGTCTGTAACTGCCGCGCGCAGCGATTCACCCCGAATTGGAAATTCGCCGACGCCTGTATATCATATCCGCGCTCCGCAATACCACGAATATCACCAGCCCGATCGCCACCGGCAGGAGAAGCTGGGGGCTCTTGACCGGATTAAGTGACCGCCCGGACTGCACCGAATTTATTACCAGCCCCCCAAACCAGACGCTGAGAATGACATGATGCGCTATGCCCAGCAGGGTTCCCAGCATCAAATTTCGGTATCGCACCCCGGAAACGCATAAGAGCCAGTTCATCCAGGGGCTCATCAAGAAGATCAGCCGGAAATAGATGACGTTCATAAGTTCCCGGTTCAGAAAACGCTCTTCCAGCCGCGTGAGCCTGTTCCCGAAAAGCCCCAGCACAAAGGGCCTTCCCAAGGCCTGGCCGGCAAAATAAATCAGTGTCGTTCCCCCCAGTATGGCCAGCATGGAGGTGACGCCGGCGGTTGCGTAGCCGAACAAGATCACAGAGAGGTAAATGATAATGGCCGCCGGTGTCGTGACAAGAAGTGCAAACGAACCGGCCGCTATGAACAGCACCGGTCCCCAAATTCCGAAACGCGCCGCCCAGGTCCTGATTATCAAGACCGTGTTGTCAATATTCTCCGCGGAAAATTGCTGGCCGATGTTCAATTTCCAGTGGAGCATGACCGCCCCGATAAGGAAGGCGGCCAGGATACCGGCCCCCAACCAGGTTGACCGGTCGATTCGTTTTCTGGCCCGCCTCCCGGTATTGACGATCTGCCTGCCCGTGGGTCCCTGCTTCTCAGACATGACCCAGGGCTTCGACGACGTTGAGCCCGGCCGCGCGCCGCGCCGGTATCAGTGAAGCGACCAGGCAGAGAACGACAAGAAACAGAAAACTCCAAATCATCTTTTCCGGGACGAGATCGATTCTTATGACCACGGCGCGAGGCACCGCCGGAGGCACCCAGGTCGGCTGAAGTGTTTTTACCAGCCACCACCCGATAATGGTCAGGACCATGCCCGCAAGGCTGCCCAAAACACCGAGCAGGCCACTTTCAATGGTGAAAAGCGACAAAACGCCGCGCCTCTTCAAACCCAGCGCGCGCAGTGTTCCGATCTCTCGGGTACGCTCAAGCACGTTCATGCTCATGGTGTTGGTCACGCTCATGACGACAGTGGCAAACACGATAATGAACAGGAACCTGAAAATTGTGTCGAACATGCCTTTAATCTTGCGGTACCACTCGCTCATCTCGTCCCATGTCTTGAGATCAAGGTCCAGCCCCTCCGCTTTCAGGGCGCGGGCCAGTTGCCGGCGAACCGCACGTGTTCGCTCTGTCCGGGTCAATAGCACGGCCACCTGATCCGCGCCCTTGGTATCGTAAAGCTTCCGCGCGAGGCTGAAAGGCACGATCATGAATTTATCGTTCAGCTCCGATCTTACATTGAACAGCTGGAAGACCTGGACATTGAGCGCATTCATTTCGCCGTCAATGGTTTGAGAAAAGGCCACGGCCGTGTCCCCGAGCTTGAGTTGAAGCAGCTCGGCCAGGCCGCGGCTCACGGCTACCCCCTCTTCCTGGTCATCCGCCAGGGGTCTGCCTTCGGGGGCAGCAGTGATTGTCCTGGCTTTGCTCAAAAAGAGGGCGCGCATACGTTCGAGAAACAAATGCCGGGCCGAAGGCACAATGCCTCGTGCCAGAAATATCGTGGATTCCTTGCCATTGGTCAGGAAACCGGTAATATTCAGTTGCGGTGTAGCCAGCTCCACCTCCGGATTCTTGGCGCAAACGCCGCGAATGGTCTTAATCTCTTTCGCCGTGAGCAGATACCGGGATGAAGCAAGACGGCCTTTTTCCAAAAAGCCTTTCCGAAAAATCATAATATGCCCCTGCCCGGATCCATAGATGGTCACGAGACGGTTGCTGTCATGCATGTACTCGGCAAACCCGGCGAAAAGGTTCACCGCCGCAAAACCCACGGCAATAGCCATTAAGGTAATTACGGAACGGCGCCTGTTTTTTACCAGGTTCCTGAGTCCAACTTTGATCCATACGAGCATGGTGCGCTCCAGCCGGCCTCGAAAGAAAGGACGCTTCGAACTCATTATCAAATGTTGATCCGCACTCGTGCGCCGCCGGTCTCACAGCGGCGCGGGAATGACAGGGGCGCATAAGACGTTCGCTTTCAGCGCGGCTACTTGGTTTGTCTTTCCCACGGCCGGCGGAAAAAACGCTAAAGAAAACTATTCCTTCGGCCTTGAAAGTAATAAAACGGCTTGCTCAGGCCCGGATGAGGACGACTTGGACATTATACGTCCCCCGCTCCCGAATTTTTAAAAACACAGCGGTGAATTTAAACGAAATGAATTTGAAAAGACTCTTTTTCAGAACGTTTTCTTTCTAAGTATTTGAATATCAAATAGGGGGTGGATTGTCAATGTCACTTACCCTGATTATGTTTCGAGACCATTAAAAAACGAGTAATTTTGTTGAAACCGCGGAAGCCTGATCGTGAGTTCGGCTGAAGGATGAAGTTCTTAAGAGGTCTTTATTGTTTTTATAAGGCCGGAGAAGAATCTTATTGTTTTTGGTGCGAATTTTTGTTGTAATAATAATATCGATTTGCAGGGCCTCTCTTTTCTTATCATTCGGCGTCATTGAATTTTTAAGATGAAATTTCACAGCGTTTAGCTGTGACAAAGAGCAAGAAGCGCATGAAACGTGTACTTGTAATTTACTATTCTCAAAGCGGCCAGTTGATCGACATTGTGCAATCGATTCTCAGCCCGGTCAGGGAAAGCCCTCAGGTTGAAATTACATTGGAAGAGCTTAAGCCGGTTAATCCGTACCCATTTCCGTGGCCGTTTTTTCGATTCCTGGAGGTGTTTCCTGAATCGGTGCTCATGGAACCGCCCGAGATGGAACCGTTTGCCTTTGATGCGAAGGCCGAGTTCGACCTCGTGATTCTGGCATACACCGTGTGGTACCTTGCGCCTGCGCCGCCTATGGCCGCTTTTCTGAAATCACCGGAGGCCGCAATCATGAAGGATGTCCCGGTCATCACTGTTGTGAATGCCCGGGATAAATGGCTGATGGCCCAGGAGAAAGTAAAAGCCGAGCTGAACCGCATCGGGGCCAGGCTGATCGACAACGCGGCTTTCATCCACCAAGGCAGTCCGTTTCAACACCTTGTGACCACGCTTCGCTGGATGTGGACCGGTAAAAAGACCGCGTTCTGGGGTATGTTTCCGCCCGCAGGCGTGGACGATCGTGAAATTCGCGGGGCGGCCAGGTTCGGAGAGGCGATCCGGGAAGCACTGGAAAGTGGGGAGATCTCCCGGGGCCGACCTGTCCTCAGGGGACTCGGCGCCGTGAAGGTTGACCAGGACTGTGTCATCCAGGAAACGCTGGCGCGCCCTGATTTCGTTTTCTGGGCAAAACTCATCCGGGCCGCGGGAAAACCGGGTTCTTTCCAGCGGGCCCCGCTGCTGTTGCTGTTCGGCTTGCAACTGTTGTGCCTCCTGGCAGCCGCTGCGCCGATCCTGGTTTTGTATAAACTCTTTTTCGAACAATCCCTGCGGAGGAAAATTGAGCAGCGGATCAAATATTATGAGCAGCCCTCAGGTTCCTCAACCGAAAAACCGGACAACATGAAGAAGCGAGAAGCTGATCATGATTCCATTTGACTTCAGGCTGCTGGGCCGCTTGACCTGTCTCTCGTTCCTGAAATCAGGAAATACGGACGCTCCCCTCACCCCGCGGCGGGCCGTGGGTCTCATCTTCGGTCTGCTCGGCTTTTTGTTGTTCGAGACCTTCAACTTCTTTTTCCTGCTTCTGGACGAGGTGTGTTACCGGGGTTACCGCGGCGCCCAGATATATCGCCCTGTTTTCATCGTCGGCAACCCACGCAGTGGCACCACCTTTCTGCATCGCGTGCTCAGCCTGGATGAAAAACGATTTTTCGGCTTTAGAATGTGGGAGATTTTATTCCCGTCAATCATCCAGAAAAAACTCATCGATCTCCTCGGCCGCGCGGACCGGCTCATCGGCGCTCCGTTTCACCGCATGATTGAAAATACGGAAAAGCGCATACTGGGCGAGTTTGTTGACCTGCATTCAACCGGCCTTTTTTACCTCGAAGAGGATGAGATGCTGTTTCTGCACTGTTTCTCATCCCTTTACCTTGTTTTCTTCTTTCCCTTCTATGACCTTTTGAGGGATTTTGCCCAATTCGATCTCAAGATAAACCCGGCCAGACGCAAGCGCCTTATGGAATTCTACCGGCGCTGCTTGATGAGACAGGCTTTCGTCCGAGCCAAGGCCGGCATGATCTTCCTTTCCAAAAATCCCATGTTCAGCGGTAAGATAGAAAGTCTGCGGCGCACTTTCCCGGACTTAAGAATCATTTACACAGTCAGGAACCCGCTGGAGGCGATTCCCTCGATGCTGAGCGAAGGACACGCGACCTGCGTTTTCGGGGAGCCCGGGCGGCCGCCGAGCAAAAAATTTCAGGAGAACGTCTATGAAATCGCGCAAACCTTTTACCGGTACCCTTTGAAACGGGCCGAAGAAAAAAAAGAACCGTTGTACATTATCAACTACCACGACCTCGTGACCAGCCCCGCGGCGACCATCACCCGGCTCTATGAAGACCTGGGGCTGAAAATGACCCCGGAGTTTCGGGCCTGCCTGGATGAGGAAGAAAAAAAAGCTGAAAAATACAGGAGCAAGCACGTCTATTCGATCAAGCAGTTCGCGATTTCAGAAGAACGAATCAAAACGGATTTTAAAGATATCATGGAGCGATTCGGGTTCTTAGAAGCAAAGTCCGGCGCGGAAAGAGGCCGAGCGAGGGAGGACTCTAATTAATGTACTTCGATTTCCGGACTTACTTCAAGTTTATGTACCTCGCCTTTTTCCGCGCCGGGGAGAGCCACTTCACCCTGACCCCGCTCAGAACCGCGGCCCTTATCTTGTTTTTCATCCTTTTCCCCCTGTTTGAGCTTTTCACCGCTGTCTGTCTGATGCTCGATCATCTGCTTTTCCCGAAATTCCATGAGGTCAAGCTGGAAAAACCGCTTTTCATCGCAGGACCGCACCGCAGCGGGACGACATACCTGCAACGCCTTCTGGCTCGGGATGACGAGCAGTTTTTCTGCTTTCAGCTCTGGGAAATCATTTTCCCCTCCATCCTCCAGAAAAAGACGCTGGCTTTATTGGGGAGGCTTGACCGCAAGCT
>CAZVRN010000050.1:0-12292 GCA_964629485.1 uncultured Thermodesulfobacteriota bacterium
TTTTGAATTCACAGAGGGCTCGATAGGTTCTTAAAACCGCGTCAGCAAAATCCGGCGACCCCGAATGTCCAATCAGCTTGGCCAGCAGAGAGTCAAAGCGGGGATTTGTTTTATAGCCGACATAGCCGCATGTATCGACCCGCACTCCGCGGCCCAACGGCGCTTCGAATGAAGCCAGTGTCCCGCCGGCGGACCGGACATTGCCTTCTTTGTCCATGGTTTCCATGTTGATGCGGACCTGTATGGCATATCCCCGCGGAGTCGGCGCTTCAGCCTGATCAAGGCCCAGCTCGGCCAGCGAGTTTCCCCCGGCCAGTTGAAGCTGGGCCTTGACAAGATCAATATCGGTCACTTCCTCGGTCACTGTATGCTCGACCTGCAGCCTGGGGTTGGCCTCGATAAAAGCGTATGCTCCACCATCATGCTCCACCTTAAAATCGACCAGAAATTCAAAGGTGCCCAGGTTTCGATAACGCACGGCCTCGGCTAATCTCAGGGCGTCTGAGATGATTTGCGAACGAAGACTTTCCGGCAGGCTGGGGCACGGTGCGATTTCGACCAACTTTTGATGCCGCCTTTGGATGCTGCATTCGCGTTCTCCAAGGTGGCTCACCGCGCCGGACCCGTCACCAAGGATTTGCACTTCGATATGCCTGGCCGGCGTCATCAGTTTTTCCAGGTATAAATCGCTGCACCCAAAGGACTGCCGGGCCTCTGACTGGCAGCGGACGAAGGCCTCCTCAACTTCGTCCGGGCTGGATACGACCCTTATGCCGCGACCGCCGCCGCCCGTCACGGCCTTGATCATCATTGAGCCGCCATGCCCCAGCGAAGACAGAAAGTCCTTGGCCTGCTTCAGTGTAACAGGGCCCGTTGTTCCCGGAAGCACAGGTACTCCCTGGTTTTCAGCCAGGGCGCGCGCCCGGGCCTTATCACCCAGAATCTCCAGTGTTTCCGCACTCGGTCCCACAAAAGTGATTCCTTCCTCGGCACAGCGCCGGGCAAATTCCACATTCTCACTTAAAAAGCCATAGCCCGGGTGAATTGCTTCGCAGCCGCGCTCCCTGGCCGCTGCCAGAATTTGCTCAATATCCATGTAAGCCGAAACACCCGCACCGGTTAAAGGATGAACTTCGTCCGCCTTCCGCACATGGAGTGAATGAACATCGTCTTCTGAAAAAACCGCCACCGTATGAATGCCAAGTTCAGCCGCGGCGCGAATGATACGCACGGCAATTTCACCTCTATTGGCCACTAAAATTGTATCCATTTGTGTTTGCTTCCTCGAATAACAGGGTATTTGGCAATAAAAATTCACGCTTGATCAAGCTCGAAAATAAGAAAAACCAGGCGGGTGTGTCAAGCTCGAATAACATATATCCCGTCCCGATCAACCTTGAGAATCAGGCTTCAATAAAAATCCATACGCTCTCGCGCCGCCGGAATCCCTCAAAGCGCTTCCTTTTGAAACCGTTACAGATGACCTGGCTCAAGCAATCATAAATCATTCCAGGGACCGGCCAAGAAAAATCCTTGGTTATAAAACGATAAATGAGGTATTCTTCAGGTCAGCTACTAGACAAGCAACATGACATCAATTGATGCCTTTATCAATTGAATCCGGGAAAAAAGTTTTAGCCGTAAGCGGAAAGATTGCGGCCGGGGATTATAAGCGGCCTTCTTTTTATGAGGTGTTTTTATGAGGGAACAACTATTTTCAGGGTTGAAAAAGGCTATCATAGAGGGCGATGAGGTAACAAGTGAGGAGCTGACTGTTTCCGCTGTCAAAGAGGGGATATCAGCCACTGAAATTTTACAAAAAGGACTCGTGCCTGGCATCAGGGAGATTGGGGAACTGTTCGGCCGGGGCGAGGTTTATCTGCCTGAGTTGATCGTCGCCGGAAACGCCATGGAAACCGCCATCAAGCATCTGGACCCTTTATTCGCCCGGGAAGAATTATCAATGGCCGGAAGTTTTTTGATCGGGACCGTACAGGGAGATCTGCATGATATCGGCAAGAATATTGTCGCCATGATGCTCAAAGGCAATGGGTGGAAGGTCACGGACCTGGGCGTAGATATCCCGCCCGAGGTTTTTTGCAAAGCAGTAGGAGAGGGGGATTTTGACGTCCTGGGCCTGTCGGCTTTATTGACCACCACTATGGCCAACCTGGACTTGACCGTCAAGGCCCTGGCCGAGGCCGGACTTCGGGATAAAGTCAAGGTAATTATCGGCGGGGCCCCGGTCACCCAGGAGTACGCGGACAAGATCGGTGCGGACGGCTTTGGTGAAGACGCATGGGACGCGGTTGCCAAGGCGGAAAGATTGTTGGATTCTGCCTCAAGCTAGGCAGAGAGAAAGATGAAAAAAATATCCGGCCGTGGATGGATGTTCAGGGTGTTTGATCTTAAAGGTCCTGGTGTTCATCACAGCGCTTGTTTTTTGTACTGTTTCAGTAATTCCTGGTAGGCTTGCGATCCGCTTTCCAGGCGCTGCCTCTGCTGGGGTGAGATTTGTCCCCGGATCTTTCCCGGTACGCCAAGCACCAGCGAACAGTCAGGAACTTTCATGCCCGGGCTGACCAGGCAGCCCGCCCCGATGATACAAAAATCCCCGATCTGGGAATCATCCAGGATGGTGGCGTTGTTGCCTATAAGATTGTTGCTGCCGATTTTTTTTCCGTGCATCACCACGCTGTGGCCGATAATGACGTTATCGCCGATCTCCATGGCTCTGCCGGTGTGAAGGACGCTGTTGTCCTCGATCATGGTATTTTGACCGATCTTGATCTTGGAGAAATCTCCTCTTATCACCGCCCCGGGCCATACGCCGGAATTTTCGCCGATTTCCACGTCTCCAATCACGTAGGCCGCCTCGCTGACAAAGGCTGATTCGGCAATTTTCGGTGACTTGCCGTTGAAACTCCGGATCACATTCGCCTCCCGCTTGACAAGTAATTCATCGCTCCCGAGAGCTTAATGGTCTCTCCCCTTGAATCTTTAGGGGAGCATATGGAAAATGATCTTGCATGTCAACACAGACCGCTTGCTATTAATAATTGACAATCGTTCAATTGATTGACTTTCAGGCCGATTTCATTAACAATTAGACAGGTAAATCCAGATAAACGAGGAATAAAGAAATTTGAATGATTCTCCTTAGGTTCGCTGATTTTACGGGCTTTCAAGCCGCATTTTTTATTTTTCAACAAAAGGAGCAGTAATGATGAGTTATCCGGATTTAGACATCAATCTTACGGACGAACAGAAGGCTATGCGGGATATGGTCAGACGATTCGGGGCTGAGGTCATGCGTCCCATTGGTATCGAGCTGGATAAACTTGACGATCCGGCTGATGTTATAGCTGAAGGGTCACCCCTTTGGGATGTTTTCAGACAATTCCGTGAACTGGGGCTGCATAAGAGAGGCCTGCCCAAGGCCGTGGGTGGCATGCTGGAAGAGGTTGATCCGCTGGCAGGGGCGCTGTTGGCCGAGGAGCTTGGCTACGCCGATGCGGGCCTGGCTATCAGTCTGGCCGTGGCCAGTCACCCGTTCAGGTACGCGGCCATGTCCGATGATCCCGAAATTCAGGGATGGGCGCGGGATTACTGCGAAGACACCGAAGCCAACATGATCGGCTGCTGGGCTATCACCGAACCTGACCATGGTTCGGACTGGATATCCGGACCCCAGCCTGATTTCAATGACCCCAGGTGCGCTCCTTCCCTAAAAGCGGTCTTAAAAGGAGATGAGTACATTCTAAGCGGGCAGAAATCAGCCTGGGTCAGCGATGGCACCATTGCCACTCACGCCACGGTGCATGTCAACCTCGATCCGTCAAAAGGCATGCATGGTTCCGGTATCTGTATCGTCCCTCTTGATCTTCCGGGAATCACAAAGGGGAAACCCCTCAACAAGATCGGCCAGCGTCCATTGAATCAGGGTGAGATATTTTTCGAGGAGGTAAAGATACCGAAAAAATACATGATTGTCCCGGATACGAGCAACTCCGCCTCTATTTTGCAGGCAATTCTTACAGGCGCGAACACCGGTATGAGCCTCCTCTTCGGCGGGCTGGCCAAAGCCGCTTTTGACGAGGCCCTTAAATATTCCAAAGAGCGGGTCCAGGGCGGCGTGCCCATTTTCGAACATCAGAATATTAAATTAAAACTGATGAGCATGTTCGAACAGGTTGAAGCCGCACGCTCGCTGGCCAGGCGCACATCGGCTTACAATGCCGCCAACCCGCCCGGGTCTGTTTTGCACGCCATGGCGGCCAAGATTCGTTCCACGGAAGCGTCCTTTATGGTCGCCAGCGAGGCTATACAGATATTTGGAGGCAATGGACTGAGCAAGGAATATCCAATTGAAAAAATATTCCGGGACGCCAAGGCATCCATGATTGAAGACGGTGAGAACAGCGCCCTGGCCCTGACCGGCGCAGCTTTTTTATAAATCAAGGCCTCTTAAAAACAAGTAATTTTATTGAAATCGCAGGAAGTGAAAATTTAACCCGAGGGATATTATTAATATTTCGAGGATTTAAAATCTGAATTACTTCCCGGCGGCTTTTTGTCTCTCTGCCAGGGAAAGCTCGGCTTCGGAAGGGCGGATGTAAATGGGAAGGATCAGGGCCGGGTCGGATTCGGCGCCTTCGGTCAAAAGGGACATTCCCAATCGGGCGGCTGTGGACGCACGCGGAAAATCCAGATCCTCATCAGCGCGCAGGTAACGTGGCCCAAGGGCTTTGGAAAGTACTCCGCCCCAGGTCCGGGCCCCATCCCCGAAAAAAATGGTTTTTTCCCTGATCAGCGAGGCCAGCCTGTCCGGCTTGAAGGCTCCAAAATCGGTCAGGCGGCAGACCGTTTTGTCCGGGTTGTGTTTATACAGGGCCGCGTAGACCTCGCCTTTGCGCGCGTCAATCATGGGACAAAACTGGTGAGGGCCCGGCGGCAGGTTTCGGGCCAGCGTGTCCAGGCTTGGCACACCCACCAGGGGTTTCCCGGCCGCCCAGGCCAAACCCTTGGCCGCAGATAGGCCAATCCTCAAGCCGGTGAAACTTCCCGGACCGACCGTAACAACGATCAGGTCCAGGTCTTTAACGTTCATGCCGGTTTGGTCCAGGAGTCTCCGGACCGAAGGCAGCATGGTTTTCGAATGGGTCAAGCCCCCGGTTTCCACAGACTCCGCCAGGATTTTATCATCGTCAACCAGGGCCGTGCTGCCCGCCGCGGTTGAGGTCTCCAAAGCTAAGGTGATCATGTTTACAGCCGGTCTCCGTGCCTTACACTGGAATTATTTGGAAAAAATGCGCGAAAGACCGAAAATTCGATCCAGGTCGTTGTAAAAGACGATAACCATGAAGAGAATGAGGAGAACAATGCCTGCCTGCTGGGCTATTTCCCGGGTCCTGAGGCTCAAGGGTTTGCGGAAAATCATCTCCATAACGAAAAAAAGGAGGTGTCCGCCGTCAAGTATCGGGATAGGGAAAAGGTTGATTATTCCCAGATTCACGCTTAGCACCGCCATCATGATGACGAGATTCAATATGCCGGCTTTGGCCTGCTGGCCCGCAATCTGGGCAATAAAAATGGGGCCGCCCACGGTTTTTAAGGGGATCTTGCGCTCGGCCAATTTAACCACTGTCAGCCAGGTGAGCTTGGTAACATCCCAGGTTCTGATCAATCCATAATATAAAGCTTTGGCTGGATTGATCGATTCAATAACCATATCGCCCCGGGCAACAATGCCGATTTGAGGCGCTTGAGTCTCCTCGCCGAAGACGTTTGGCACGGATACCAGTTTAGGTTTGACATTGACGGTGATCGTCCGGCCTTTGCGTTCAAGCGTGATTTCAACCGTCTTCCCCTTGCCGGCTTTTATACCCTTGGAAACATCCTCCCAGTACATTACTGGTTTGCCGTTAACGGCCAGGATTTTATCCTCAGCCATAATACCCGCTTTTACGGCGGGCATGTCTTTATTCACCTCGCCGATATAAGGGCTGAGATGGGGCAGGCCTTCGATGGAAAAGATAAGACAGAAAACGGCAATGGCGAAGAGAAAATTGAAAAACGGGCCGGCAAAGACAATGAGGAAACGAGTCCAGGGAGGCTTATGAGTGAAAGAGTAGCGCTGCTCTTCAGGCGAAATTTCCTCTTCCTCGCTCGGATTTTCTCCGAACATTTTGACATAGCCGCCCAGGGGAATCCAGGAAATGAGATATTCGGTTTCCCCCAGTTTCTTCCCTATCAGCTTGGGTGGAAACCCGAGAGAAAAACGCTCGACACGGACTCCCAAAATCTTGGCCGCCAAAAAGTGACCCAGTTCATGGGCAAAGACAAGAATACCCAGAACAATGACTGTCGAAACCAGATAAATCATTACCCCGAAACTCCCTTCAGCTCTGCGGTTATTGCTTTCGCGCTCTGCCGGGCTTTTTGATTAACGGACAGGATGTGCTCCAGACCCCGCAGGGGCTCCACCGGTTCTCGTTTCATGGTTAGTTCCACTACCCGGCTGATATCCAGAAAATTCAAGCCCCCGGCCAGAAAAGCTTGCACCGCGATTTCGTCAGCCGCGTTGAGGATTACAGGGGCTGTCCCGCCTGTGTGGCCGGCCTTGAGGGCCAGGGCCAGGCAGGGAAAAGCCTCAAAGTCCGGTTCACTGAAACACAAATCCGATAAAGCGGGCAGGTCCAGGCGCGGCAGGTCCAGCGGGAGCCGTTCAGGATAGGACAGGGCATAAGCAATGGGCACCCGCATGTCCGGGCAGCCCATCTGCGCCAATATGGAACCGTCCACGAACTCAACCATGGAATGGACAATGCTTTGAGGATGAATCTGAATGTTGATCATCTCCAGAGGATAACCAAACAGCCACCGCGCCTCTATAGCTTCCAGACCCTTGTTCATAAGCGTGGCGGAGTCAATACTGATTCTTGCCCCCATCTTCCATTTTGGATGGGCCAGGGCTTTCCGGCGGTTTACCTTAACCAGTTCGGCCCGGCTTTTTTTCAGAAAAGGTCCCCCCGAAGCCGTTAGAATAATTCGTTTGACATATTCAGGCTTCTGCCCGCGTAAGACCTGAAAGATTGCCGAGTGTTCACTGTCTACCGGCAGGATTTCAGCACCGGCAGCTTCAGCTTCTTTCATAATTAATTCACCGGCCATAACCAGCGTTTCCTTGTTGGCCAGAGCCACTCTTTTCCCGGCCTGTACAGCGGTCCAGGTGGGCTTTAATCCCGCAGCCCCGACTATGGCCGAGACAACAGTTTCCGTTTCATCTCCAGAGGCGGCTTTGGTATATCCGTCTTCTCCCCAGACCACCTCAACTTTTAAGGCAGGGTCAAGAAGGCGTTCGAGACGCTCAGCCAGGTCCGGAGTCAGCACCGCGGCGATTTGCGGCTTAAATTCATTGACTTGCGAGGCGAGCAGTTCCACGTTGCGTCCCGCGGCCAGGGCGGTTACCTTGAATCGGTGCGGAAATTCCCGAATTACGTTGAGAGTGTTAACACCGATGGAGCCGGTTGATCCAAGAATCGCTATTTTCCGCCCGTTTTTCTTCATTTTTCAGTTTCCGGCTCCAATCCGAAAAAGAACAAAGAGGTAAACCAGGGGAACGTTGAAAAGGATGGCGTCCATACGGTCCAGTAGACCTCCATGCCCGAGCAAAAGCCCGCCGCTGTCTTTGATTCCGGCCGAGCGTTTCAGCATGGATTCGAAAAGGTCGCCAATCGCTCCCCAGAAACCCATCAACATTCCGAGCAAGATCGATTCATACCAGAATATTCGGCCGGGCAGCAATATGAAAGCGAAGACCAGGGCCGCCAGCCCTCCGCCGAGGATTCCAGCCGCCAGGCCTTCCATGGTTTTGTTGGGGCTTACCGATACGTATAGCGGATGACGGCCGATACTCCGGCCGACGTAAAAAGCGGCTGTGTCTGCGGCAAAGGTGACGACCAGGGCGAACGCAACCCAGAGATACCCGTCAGTCAGGCGGTGCAGGCTGATGAACAACGATAAAAAAAGGCTGATATAAACATGGCCAAGGCTGAAACAACCCAATTGCCGGCTGGTATCGGCGAGAGGGTCGTAACGAAAAAGAAAATAAAGGAACCCTAACCATAAAGCCGCGAGCAGGGCGATGACTTGGGCATTTGGGAAGTTTAATCGTGCTCCGAGCATTATGATTACCAGACCCAGCAGGCCGAGAGCGGTCAGCCTTTTTTCGGGCGTTTCGATGACCATGGCGTAATACTCCCGCAGGGCCAAAGCGCCCGCCAGGATGATCACGAGGTCGAAGACAACCGGCCGGTTCAGGAAAAGGATAACCGTGAGAACGGGTATCAAAACAACGGCTATTAGCCAGCGGCTGGCGTGTGAAGAAACAGCCACGGATCAGACCCTTTGCGCCTCGGCGATCTGGGCCCTGGTCCTCCCGAATCGCCGCTCCCGCTTTTGGTAAATTTTTAAGATGTCAAAGAATTCTTCTTTATTGAAATCAGGCCATAACGTGGGCGTGAAGTAGAGTTCGGTGTAGGCAAGCTGCCAGAGCAGGAAGTTGCTTAATCGAAATTCTCCGCTGGTTCGAATAAGCAGGTCTGGGTCGGGCAGGCCGGCGGTGTATAAAAAACCGCTGAAAACTTCTTCGCTCAAGTCTTCAGGCCTTATCATACCGGCCTGGAATTGTCTGCCGACAGCTTTAACCGCCCGCAGCAGATCCTGACGCCCTCCATAACTCAGGGCCAGAGAGAGGACCATCTTCTTATTGGCTGCTGTTTTTTTCATGGTTTCGTAAAGCAGCTTTCTGAGGGTCCGGGGCATTCGAGACAGATCGCCGATAGTATTGAGCCGGATGCCGTTTTTAAGCATTTCATTCAGTTCCCGTTTGAGGAACCGGTTCAGAAGTTTCATGAGCGCTTCAACTTCAGGCCTGGGTCTTTCCCAGTTTTCTGTAGAAAAGGCGAACAGGGTCAGATATTTTATCTTTAACTCGCGGCAGGTTTGTGTGATCATGCGCACGGGCTTGGCCCCGGCTCGGTGGCCTTCGATCCGGCTTAAACCGCGCGCTTCAGCCCAGCGGCCATTCCCGTCCATAATGATAGCTACGTGACGCGGTAATTTTTTTGTATCCAAACCTTCCACCATTTTGTAAGTATATCACTCTTTGATCATAAAAAAAATATGGCGGCCCCCGTGCCGCCAATGGTTTTTTATGCCGCGCTTGTCAGAATTCAAGGATCTCCTTCTCCTTCGCCTCGGACATCTCATCAACCTGCTTGACAAAGTCTCCGGTTATCTTCTGGATTTCATCCAAGGCTTTGAAAGATTCATCCTCAGAGATTTCTTTCTCTTTTTTTAGGTCTTTTACAAAATCATTACTGTCTCGCCTGATACTCCGGAGCGCCACCTTGGCTTCCTCGGCCATTTTTTTAACTACCTTGACCAGCTCGCGGCGTCTTTCTTCCGTTAGGGGCGGAATGGCGATACGCAGGACTTTACCGTCATTCATCGGGTTCAGGCCCAGTTCAGATTTCAGGATGGCTTTTTCAATATCCCCCAGGACCTGAGGGTCCCAGGGTTGGATCAGAATCAGCCTTGCTTCAGGGGTGGATAAAGAGGCGAGTTGGTTCAGGGGGGTCGGGGTGCCATAGTAATCCACGCGGATGCCGTCCAGAAGAGAAGTCGAGGCCCTTCCGGTACGAATCCGTTTGAACTCCCGTTCCAGAGCGACCAGGCTCTTGTTCATGCGCTTTTTCAGTTCTTCATATACATCATCAAGCACGTCAGCCTCCATTATCCCGTGACTAGGGTCCCGATCTGTTCGCCGGATAAAACCTTTTTAATGTTGCCGCGTATGGTGAGGTTAAAGACACTGATAGGCAGATTATTTTCCATGGCCAGGGAGATGGCCGTCGTGTCCATAAAGCGCAGGCGCCGCTCAATGACCTCCATGTAAGTCAGATTGGGATAAAAACGGGCAGCCCGGTTTTCAAGCGGATCAGAATCATAAACCCCGTCTACTTTGGTCGCTTTGAGTAAAATTTCGGCCCCCATTTCGTTGGCCCGAAGTACAGCCGCCGTATCGGTTGTAAAATACGGATTGCCCGTCCCCGCGGCAAAAATAACCACCCGTCCTTTTTCAAGATGTCGAAGCGCACGGCGGCGAATATAAGTCTCTGCCACGGTTTCAATTTTTAAGGCCGACAGGACCCTGGTTTCAAAGCCTTTCGCTTCAAGGTATTCCTGGATGGCCAGCGCGTTAATGATGGTGCCCAGCATCCCCATGTAGTCTCCGGTCGTTCGCTTGAGTCCGGTTGCTTCGAGATGCTGGCCGCGAAAGATATTGCCGCCGCCGACAACAAGTGAAAGCGCCAGTCCGGGTTCCATCGTCAGGACCTCGCCTATTTGGCTGGCAATGTCCATGAGCGTTTGCGGATCAATGCCAAAGCCCTCTTTACCCTGCAGAGCCTCCCCGCTGAGTTTCAAAAGCACTCGAGAATACTTTAAAGCCGCGCCCATGTTGCCGCCCTGGGTTATTCTTCCTCCAGCGTCTCGCCCAGTTGAAACCGTACGAAACGGCGGATGTTTATATTCTCCCCCAGGCTGGCAATGGTTTCATTCAGAAGATCCTGGATGGTTTTATCATTGTCCTTGACATAGACCTGGTTGAGCAGGCAGACATCTTGGTAGAATTTTTTCAGCCGGCCTTCAACAATTTTATCTACTATTTTTTCCGGCTTGCCCATCTCGAGGGCCTGAGCCTTGTATATCTCTTTCTCTTTCTCAAGGACATCCTCGGGTAAAGAATCTTTATCTACGCAGATGGGGTTGGCTGCGGCCACCTGCATCGCCAGATTATGCACAAAATCCTTGAACTGATCCGTCTTGGCAACGAAATCCGTTTCACAGTTGACCTCGATCAGAACGCCGAGCTTGCCGCCGGCGTGAATGTAAGAATGAACCAGGCCGTTTTCCGTGGCTCGCCCGGCCCGTTTGCGAGCGGTCGCCAGACCCTTCTGGCGGAGAATGTCCATGGCCTTCTTCATGTCACCGCCGGACTCCTTCAGGGCCTCCTTGCAGTCCATCATCCCGGCGTTGGTCTTCTCTCTCAGTTCCTTGACCATGCTTGCTGTTATTTCCACGATTAACTCCTTAAAAAGATATGAAAAACCCGGATGAAGACCGGGTGCGACTTATAACTACTAGTGAGCCTCCTGACTCTCTTTCTCTTCCTTATTGACGACAATTACTTCGGGTTCCACTTTTTCACTGCCAGCCGCACTTCTCCTCGGTTGGTCCGATACGTATGGCTGGCTCGTCGAGACAGCTTCTTCCACGGGCTCTTCTTCAGTCTCTGGTTCCACTTCTTCCTTGGCGGCCATTTTTTCTTCAAAACGCTCCCGGCCTTCAATGCAGGCGTTGGCTATTTTTGAAGTCATCAGACGGATGGCCCGGATAGCATCGTCATTACCGGGAATAACATAGTCGATTTCGTCCGGATCACAGTTGGAATCCACTACGGCCACCACAGGAATATGCAGCTTCCGGGCCTCGGAAACGGCGATTTTTTCTCGGCGCGGATCAATAACAAAAATCGCTCCAGGCAGCCGCTCCATGTCCTTAATGCCGCCTAAATTTTTTCTCAATTTTTCCATCAAACGCTCCATGGCGAGAATCTCTTTTTTTGGAAATTTATTGATGGAACCGTCTTCTTTCATCTTTTCTAAGCGTTTAAGGCGATCTATACTCTTTTTGATGGTCTGAAAGTTTGTCAGCATTCCGCCCAGCCACCGCTGGTTGACATAATACATGCCCGCCCGGACAGCTTCTTCGTAAATCGAATCAGCGGCCTGCTTTTTTGTGCCCACAAATAAAACCGAATGCCCCTCGCTTACGGTTTCGACGATGAAATTGTAAGCTGTTTTAAAAAGCTGAACTGTTTTTTGAAGGTCAATGATGTAAATGCCGTTACGAGCCCCGAAAATATAAGGCTTCATCTTCGGGTTCCAGCGGCGTGTTTGGTGGCCGAAATGAACCCCGGCTTCCAAAAGCTGCTTCATGGTAATTTGAGACATGTCAACTCACTCCTTTTTTGCGGTTTTCCCTCCGCCCCGATCGTAAATAGCCCTCAACCCGATTGACGGGCACCGTGCGCCTAATCGGAGCGTGCGTAATGTAATCGAATTTATTTATCACAGGATTCCCTGGAGGGCAAGCTTTAAATATAACCTTGTGTCGTAATCTCAAACATGGGTAACATGAAGGTTAGGTAATTGAGATAGCCTTT
>CAZVRN010000051.1:0-12204 GCA_964629485.1 uncultured Thermodesulfobacteriota bacterium
ACGACGAACTGGCCATAGACACCGTCTTTCGAGAATTCGTGGCCAAAAAATACTTTAAGGGCCGGCGTCCCTCGAACCAGGAAGCCAGGGCGGTTTACAGGGACTGGGGTGAATGGAAGTACCTGGCCTTCTGGTTCGACATTCGCGGAGGGCTCGACTGAATTTAATAACAGGTCCTGTCAGCGGTCCGGACCCCAGGGAAAAAGGAGGCCTTCCCGGGCTTTTAGCCCGGCTAAATCTTTTTCAAGCGGGCCTTGCGGCGGCGAATTGCCTTGGGCAGGCGGCGGGAGGGGCCTTTTTTGCGCGTGGACAGCGAAGGCTCGTAGTCTTCATCCTCTGTTTCTTCGCCTTTAACGTCGAGATAAAAGGCCTGTTCCATGCGGTCCTCGAATTCCTGGGAGCTCACGGCGATCGCTCCGGCTGATTCTACGGCTCTGGTGAGGGCCACGTCAGATGTAACCACCAGGGCCTGGGTGCCCAAATTACGCGCCAGGCGGTAGATGACCTGGTCGGCCGTTTCCGAGGCCGATGAGTAGACCACCTTGATGCCTCGGCTTCTTTGCGTGGTTTCCCCCGGTACGGGTCCCTCGGCCGCGTCAAAGACCACGGTGATGGGATGGGGTTTGATGCGTTTATACGAGGCCAGCCGGGCCAAAAGAGCTTCCCGGCCAAACTCCAGGGCCCGGGCCTCCTGCCGGGAGAGGCTGGGGCTCTGGCGAATCAGGTTATAGCCGTCGATGATCAGATAGAGGCTCATTTTATATATTTGAAATTATTATATTTTTACTTCAATTTTTTGTAAGCCCAAGCTTACGGCCCAACAAGGTGCTTCCAGGTTAAAATTCCCGGAAAGCATACTGAAGTTCACTTACTTGAATTATAATACCACTGATAATAAACCCGAAGCAAGCTCGCAACGCACATTAAATTCCGGGCGAGGGAGCAAACACCCCGCCCCCTCCGGTCAAGGCTGGAAGAGTAAAAAAATGCGGTCTCAGCTTAAGAGACCCGCGGGGTCGGCAACAAAACATGTTGACTTATCCATAATATCCATGATATTTATAGGTTAAGGTATATTTTCATTTATCCGGGGATATAAACCGTTAAACTGCCGTGAGGTTATATCCGAAAAGACAGACAAGACACAGGTCATTTTTGACCGAACAAAAAAGCACCCCCTAGATCATAAAGGATGGGCTATGGCCAGATTGATCTTATCCCTTCGGGGTAGAGAGCTCGACAAGTTTCTTTTAGGCCAGGGCAAGGCCATAATTGGTCGCAGCCCCGATTGCGACATCGCCATTGATAATACCGCCATCTCGCGCAAGCATGCCTCAATCGAATTCAAGGACGGGGAGTATTTTCTGACCGATCTGCAAAGTTCAAACGGGACTTTTCTCAACGGTGAAAGAATTCAAGAGCCCCAGGTCCTTAAGCCCGGCGACAGTATCGGGATCGCCAAATTCAATCTTATTTTTCAAGAGACTCCCCAGGCTGAAGTACAAAAACTGATGAGCGACGGCGCCGATCTTGAAGCCACGGTTGTTGTTGACGCCGAAAAGATGGCCCAATCATTTGCCGCCACCGGCATGGAGGCTGCGCCGGGGACATCCGGCCCCAGAAAGCTGGTAGTGCTCAAAGGCAACAGCAAGCCCAAGGAGTTGACTATCGAACGGGACGTGATAACCATCGGCAAGGCCAGCAGTTGCGATCTGGTGATCCACGGTTTCCTGGTTTCAAAAATTGAAGCTACGATCAGTCACCGGCAGAATGCTTACTACCTGAACCCATTAAGCGGGTCAATCAAGCTCAACACGAAAAAGATACACAAGGAAACCACTTTAAAAGTTGGGGACACCTTTGCCATCGGCAAAGCTGTCATCGCCTTTACCTGAAACAGTCAATTAATCCCGCCCGTCTACCTTGGTTTCCAGAGCGGAGCGGTCAGGTTCACATATGATGATAGACTATGCCGGCCATTCCGATCCTGGATTGGTAAGAGAAAATAATGAAGATACTTTCCTGATCCTGCCTGAGTACGGTCTTTTTGCCGTGGCCGATGGAATGGGGGGCCACAACTCGGGTGAGGTGGCCAGCGCCATGGCCATGGAGACCCTGAGCAAAGAAGCGGGCAAGCTCCCCCGCCTGCGCGACAAAGTTCCATGGTGGCGCCGCATTTTTAAAAGGCGCCAGAATTTCAACCCGGTCCAGTTTCTCCACGAAACCCTGACCCAGGCCAATGAAGAAATTTTCGAGGCTGCGCAAGCTTCCCCCGAAAACAAGGGCATGGGCACCACGGTGGCCATTATCCTTAAGTCCGGGGACGCCATTGTCACGGCTCACGTCGGCGATTCACGCATTTACCGCCTCCGCGAGAACAACCTTACCCAACTGACCCAGGATCACTCCCTGGCCACGGAACTGGTTCGTCAAGGCGTGCTTTCCCCGGAGGAAGCCCTCTATTCAGTGCCCAAAAACATCTTAACCCGCGCTCTCGGCGTGCGGGAGGATGTAAGCGAAGAGATCATCTATCACTCCCTTGAGCCCGGCGACCTGTTTCTTATTGGTTCAGACGGCTTGACGAACATGGTTGAGGACGAGGATATCGCCCGCATCATGGCCCGGAAAAACTCTTCCATCCAGAAGAAGGTTGAAGACCTGATCGCTGCGGCCAACGAGGCCGGAGGCGAAGATAATGTAACCGTGGTTCTGGTCAAATTCGGCTAGTTCAACGGCAACCCGCGGCTTTTCCGGTTGGGGAAAAGACTTCTTAAAAAATTCCTCGTCTAGCTGAACTCATTGCCAGGCTTAAAGTTATAAGTCATTGAAATATCATTAAATTTTCCGCGATTTCAAAAGATTGCCCCTTAATGAACCACCCCGGCAAGCTCTGGGGCATCACGCTGGCTCCCATTAGGTCCGGCCAATAAAGCGGAGCACATTTTACAGAGCCCCATCCCTGTATAAGACAGGGAAGCCCGGGTTAAGCGGTCTCGAAATTATCAGAAACCGATACTTAAGGCCACGAAGGGGCCATTCAGCCGGTGGCTGAAACGGAACCCGTCATTGATTTTTAAAATGAAGCTGCGCCAGCCGGCATGAAGGCCGACCAGGGGAAAAGGCGTGTAGGAAATGTCCAGGATAAGGTCTGTCACGGTCTTATCGCCAAGAGGCTGGATCGCCAAAACAGCCTGCGCTTCCAGAATCTTAGCCAGGAGTTGGGCATTAACCTTGACTCCGACAGCGGGAATAAGCGAGGTTTCGCTGCGGCTCTGGTCCTGCCCCGTGCTTGTCAGCCTGGTCTCGATATCAATCAGTTTCGCATCCACTAAAGCCGTGACCGAAACCCCGGCCAAAAAGGCGTCCAGGTTCACGAGACGATAGCCGTAAGTCAGGTCCAGAGACTTGAAGTCCATATTGAAGTGGGCCGAGAGGTTCGGGTAGGTTACTCCGTTATAAACCGGGCTGCCGCTCAGGACCTTGTCCCCGTCATAAACAGCCTTGAAATAACCAAGGGCGAAATAATGGCGGCCTGATCCAAGCCAGATCTCCCCGGCCGGGAAAAAATCACTGTCCACGCCCAGGTCATTTTTCAGGTCGAAGTTTGTCCCGACGACTCCCCCGCTGTCCACCCTGAGTTCGGAATCCATTCCTGGCAGCCAGTAGGAAGCCCTGGCGCCGAAATCCAGGGCCAGGGCCGGAGAGGCGAAGGCGACTAACAGAAAACACGTCTGAACCAGGGTTAATGCCTTTTTCATTTCATTTTACCTCTTATATGAAATTTTGAACTTCGACCTTAAGCTTACATCCCGGCAAAAGTCAACCTAATTTATGCCTCTCCCCACGTCCGGGCCCGGAACCATGCGCGCCGGATTCCCGTTTTTTAAGGTGAATTTCAAGAACGGCTATAGCCGCCGGAGTTACCCCGGAAATACGGGCGGCCTGGCCCAGGGAAATCGGCCTGATCCGGGTAAGCTTTTCCTGCACCTCCCGGGAAAGGCCCGGCAAATCCTGATAAACCATGTCCCCGGGCAGAAGGGTCTTCTCAAATTTTTTAAAGCGCTCCACCTGGTCAGCCTGCCGCTGGAGGTACCCGTCGTATTTTACTTCAATCTCAATCACCTCGGACACTTCCGGCGACAGCTCAGCCAGCCAGGGAGCCAGCGGCGACAGCTCAGCCAGGGTCAATTCAGGCCGGCGAACCAGTTCCGCCAGGCTGGCCGGCTTTTTCAGCGCGACGGACCCCAGCCCTTTCAGGCAGTCGTTTACAGGGGCCGTCGGGTTGAGACGCTCTTCATACAGCCTGGCCCTGGCTTTTGAAACGGCCTCGGCTTTTTTACGGAAGCGGGCATAATAATCATCCGAAACCAGGCCGACCCGGCGGCCGATTTCGGTCAGGCGCAGGTCGGCGTTGTCCTCGCGCAATAGAAGCCGGTATTCGGCGCGGGAGGTGAACATACGGTAGGGTTCCTTGGTTCCCAGGGTAACCAGGTCATCCACGAGGACGCCCAGATAGGCCTGGGACCGGTCCAGGATCAGGGGCTCTTCTCCCCGGCAGGCCAGGGCCGCGTTGATCCCGGCCAGGAGTCCCTGGGCTCCGGCTTCCTCGTAGCCGCTGGTGCCATTAATCTGCCCGGCAAAGTAAAGACCCTTGACGCGCTTGGTTTCCAGGCTGGCTAAAAGCTGCGTCGGGTCGGCGTAGTCGTACTCAATGGCGTAACCGGCCCGGACGATCTCAGCCCGCTCCAGCCCGGGAATGGTCCTGAGCATGCCGATCTGCACGTCCAGGGGCAGGCTGGTCGCCAGCCCGTTGGGATAAACCTCTGTCGTTTCCAGGCCTTCGGGTTCGAGAAAAATCTGATGCCTCGGCTTTTCCGGAAAGCGGTGAACTTTGTCTTCAATCGAGGGGCAATACCGGGCCCCCACGCCCTTGATAACTCCGCAAAAGAGCGGAGAGCGGTCAAGACCGCCCCGAATAATCCGGTGCGTTTCTTCGTTGGTGTAAGTTAAATGACAAGGCACCTGGGGCCGGGAAATTTTTTGCGTGGCAAAGGAAAAAGGCCGCGGCGGATCGTCTCCGGGCTGGACTTCAAGCGAGGAAAAATCAATGGTCAGACCATCGAGGCGCGGCGTGGTGCCTGTCTTGAGCCGGCCTAACTGAAAACCCAGCTCGCGGAGGCAGTCGGAAAGTTTGTTGGAGGCCGGGTCACCCATACGCCCGGCGGAAAAATTATTGAGACCGATATGAATAAGGCCGTTTAAAAAGGTGCCCGTGGTCAGAATAACGGTTTGGCCCTTAAAAATTTGACCGACGCTGGTTTCGACCCCGGCCACCTTCCCGTCCCTGACCAGAATCCGGTCAACCATGGCCTGCTTCACATCCAGGAGATCCTGTTCTTCCAGGACCCGCTTCATGCGCCTGCGGTATAGGTCCCGGTCGGCCTGGGCCCGCGAAGACCTGACCGCCGGACCCTTGCGTGTGTTGAGACGCCGAAACTGGATGCCGGTGGCGTCTATGTTCCGGGCCATCTCGCCGCCGAGGGCGTCTATTTCCTTGACCAGGTGACCCTTGGCCAGTCCCCCAATAGCCGGGTTGCAGCTCATGGCCGCGATATGGTCGGCGTTGATGGTCAGAAGGAGTGTCTTAATCCCCATCCGGGCGGCGGCCAAAGCGGCTTCACACCCGGCATGCCCGGCCCCCACTACAATGACGCCATAAGGCATTACCCCACCCTTTTCACGAAGCCTCAAAAGGGTTCCTGAGCAGAATTGTTTCTTCACGGTCAGAACCGACTGATACGATTCCGGCCGGTACGCCCATTATGTCGGCCAGGCGATCCACGTATTTTCGCGCCGCCGGAGGAAGGTCCGACATCTTTTTCGCACCGGTTATATCCTCGCTCCAGCCCGGAAGAGTTTCATAAACCGGCTCACAGCGTTGGAAGGAGGCCAGGTCGGCCGGGATATACTTGATTTTTTTCCCGTTCAGCTTGTAGGCTATGCAAATCTTAATTTTTTTCAGGCCGGTCAGGATATCGAGCTTGGTCAGGGCGAACATGTCAAGGCTGTTGAGGCGGACGCTCTCTCTCAAAACGACCGTGTCCAGCCACCCGCAGCGTCTCGGGCGTCCCGTGGTGGAACCGTATTCCCGGCCGCGATCACGCAGGTGCTCTCCGGTCTTGTCCTTCAGCTCAGTCGGGAACGGCCCGTCGCCGACCCTGGTGGTATAGGCTTTGACCAGGCCGACTACGGAGTCAATTTTTCTGGGCCCCAGGCCGGCCCCGGCGCTGATCGAGCCAGCCACCGGGTTAGAACTGGTGACATAGGGATAAGTGCCGTGATCCAGGTCCAGGTGGGTGCCTTGTGCGCCCTCAAAAAGGATATTCTCCTTTTTTTGCAGGGCCTGGTCAATCTGAAGCGCGATATTGGAAATAAACGGGGCCAGAAACTTGGACCACTTAGCCGAATCCCGGACAATCTTGGCGCGGTTCAGCGGTTTGACCTTGTAGTACTTTTCCAGGATGAAGTTCTTTTTATCCAGGTTGGACCGCAGGCGGTTAAGGAAGTATTTGCGGTCGAGGAGATCCACGGCGCGAAGGCCCACGCGAGCCGCCTTGTCTTCATAG
Source organism: uncultured Thermodesulfobacteriota bacterium (assembly GCA_964629485.1). GTDB lineage: Bacteria > Desulfobacterota > Desulfarculia > Adiutricales > JAFDHD01 > JAFDHD01. Next base: position 6,627 of record CAZVRN010000051.1, read on the forward strand.
CAGGGGCCGATGCCGCGGCCGGTGGTGCCTAATTTTTTCTTGCCCTTCTTCGCTTCACGCGCCCAATCCAGGGCGTTGTGATAGGGCATGATCAGGTGAGCGCGTTCACTCAAGTAAAGATTCCCGGGGGTGATCTCGACCCCTCGGGCCCTTAAGTTTTTTATTTCCGAAATGAGCACGCCCGGGTCCACGACAACGCCGTTTCCAATAAGGCACTTTTTATTCGGATGGAGGATTCCGGAGGGAATCAGGTGCAGGATAAATTTTTCGCCGCCCACCACCAGGGTGTGCCCGGCGTTATTCCCGCCCTGAAAGCGGACCACGGTGGAGGCGTATTCCGTGAGAAGGTCTATGATTTTCCCCTTACCCTCGTCGCCCCATTGAGTACCCACTACGACTACATTTGACATGATGCTACCTCGTTTTAATTGTTTGGACCAAACCCCATATGTTTATATTATACTGCCTGAATAAAGTCAATTGACGCCCGGGCCGCAATCTCAAACAGGGGTGGACTTCTGTTGGGTGCGTTGAAGAACTTCCAACTCTTTATTATAATGAGACCGCTCAAGAGCTTCATCGTTTTGCAGAGGCTCAAGAGACCTCCGGGGCATTACTCATATTTTAAAACTGCAAAAAGAGTTTTTCGCTTGCTTTTTCTTCAAATTTTTGATTTATAAATATTCATCCTGAAAAATAGAGGCTTGTTTTCTCCAAATACGTTGATCTTTTGTTGAGTAAACCCGGGGAAACCCTGAAAGGAAAGATCGCCAGCTTTTTCGACCGATCTTCAAATTCCCGCCCGACAAGTTAAAATAACGTATTCGGCGGGGTTGAAATAGTGCCATAATTTTCCCTTTTTAAATTTCCAGAGCAATCAACTGATTTGGAGATGATCGTAAAAAAATATCAGGTCTTTGATCTTTTCCCGGCGAGGCGTTCCAAACTCAAGGACAGAAGACCTGAAGACCGAGCGAGGTATCTTGGTGACCCGGACTGATTCAAAATCCACTTCAAGCCCGAAATCCGGAGAACAACCATCTTCCGGTAAGGCAAGCAGGATTGATTCCTCCCTGAACATCGCCATAGCGGGCGCGGGTCAAGAATGCGTTGATTTGCTCGATTTCATGAGCCGCAGCGCGTTGTGGCAGAGCGGGCTGAACATCCTGGGCGTGGCCGACACCGACCCGGAGGCTCCGGGCATAATTTACGCCGGGGAAATGAATATTTCGACCTTCTCTACATTCCAGGACCTTTGTCAATTGAAGGGACTGAACCTCATCATTGACCTGACCGGTGATGAAAAGGCGGTCAAAGAGCTGAACTGCGCCCAGCCGCCGGGATGCTCGGTCATTGACCGCAGGGGCGCCCAGCTTCTGCTGGGCCTGTTTACAACCGAAGCTAAGGACGCCGGGGCTAAACAGGAAGTCAGGCCGGAGCTGGAAGAGCTGCAAAAATACCAGAAGATCCTGGATTCCCTGCCTGATCAAATCATGGTTATCAACAAGGATATGTCTATTGACATGGTCAACAAGGCCTTTCTGAACGAAACCGGACTCACCAGGGAAGAGGTGCTCGGCAAGGGCTGCCACGAGGTTAGATATGGTCTCGACACGCCCTGCTCTCCCTGCTGCCTGGATGAAGTCAAAAAGAGAAAAAAAACAACCGTCGTTTATAAAAAATATCTTGACCATGAAGGAAGGGAGCGATTCGACTTCATCACCGGCGCGCCTATTTTGGATGACCAAGGCAACCTCGTGCAGCTTCTGGAATCCACAAAGGACGCCACGGCCAGAGTGCAGCTCGAGGGCGAAGCCCAGCAAACCGGCACGTTTCTTCAAAACGTGATCCAGAGCATCGTGGATGGAATTGTGGTGGTGGACACCAAGGGCATGGTCCTCCTCTTCAACGAAGGCATGGAGCGGCTGACCGGTTATCCGGCCGAAGAAATTATGAACAAAGGGCACCTGAGCAGCTTTTACAACATCGATGTCGCCCGCGAAAACATGAGAAAAATGCGCAGCAACCGGCACGGACCGCCAGGGGTGCTCAACCCGACCAACATGTTCATTGAAACCAAGGACGGCCAGCAGGTCCCGGTCACTCTCTCGGCCTCGATCATTACCGTCGAAGGCAGGGAAATCGGAAGCGTGGGCATCTTCAAGGATATGACCGAGATAGAGCAGATGAGGCAGGAGCTTGACGAGGCGCATCTTCAACTGGTGCAGTCCGAAAAAATAGCTTCCGTGGGCCGGATGGCCGCCGGTGTGGCTCATGAAATAAATAATCCCTTGTCCATCGTCCTGATGTACGCCGAATTGCTTGAGCAGAACCTGGCCAAAAGCGGACACGACGTCAAGGACGTTCAGGAAATCATCACCCAAACTCTGCGCTGTAAAAGAATAGTTGCGGACCTGCTCGAATTCAGCCGCAAATCCATTGGGGAGGCCTCGGCCTTCAGCATGGAACGGCTGATCGATCAATGCCTTAATCTGTTGATAAATTTAGCTATTTTTCATGACATCGAGGTGGAAAAGGACATTGAGCCGGGACTGCCCCTGATGGTGGGGGACATCGGCCAGTTTGAGCAGGTATTCACCAACCTCTTTACAAACGCGGCGGATGCCATGGAAGGAAAAGGCAAGCTGAGCGTCAAGGCCCGGTATGACTCCGTGGGTAACCTGTTCATCATCCTCGTTTCCGATACCGGCCCGGGTATTCCCCCGCAGTACCGGGACAAGGTTTTTGACATGTTTTTCACGACCAAGCGAATCGGCTATGGAACCGGACTCGGCCTGAGCCTGTCTAAAAATATCATCGAACTGTACGGTGGCACTATCAGGTTCGAATGCCCTCCCAAGGGGGGAACAACTTTCATTATTGAGCTTCCCCGCGAGGTGAAGCAAAACTTTGACGGTGATCCTGTTTTTGTCGGGATGGATGAATAATGAATGAGAAAATAAAAATCCTGGTGGTGGACGACGAGGAAAAGATCCGGGAAGGGTGTCGCCGTGTTTTAGTTGATAGGGACTTTCAAGTGTTTACGGCTGAAAACGGTCAAGTGGCCCTGGACATGCTGGCCGAGGAGGAGATGGATATAATGCTTCTCGATTTAAAGATGCCCGGCATGGACGGAGAAGAAGTCCTGGAACTTACCCACGCCAGATACCCGGATATTCCGGTGATCATTATCACCGGCCATGGCACGATTGACACCGCCGTGGACTGCATGAAGAAGGGCGCATACGATTTCGTCACCAAACCCTTCCAGATACGCCAGTTTATGCTCCCTATTACCAGGGCCGCCGACAAGAGAAGACTCGCACAGATGGCCCGGCAATTTCAGCAGGAAACGATTCGCAACCTTTATGATCTGAATTTTGAAAAAAGCCGCTTGAGGACTATTATCAACTGCCTGGCCAACGGCGTGATGGTCACGAACCGGAACCTGGAAGTGGTCCTCTATAACCCGGCCCTGATGAGGCTCCTGAACATTACAGAAGAAATCCAGACCCCGGCCCCGCTGGCCAGGTTCACCGAAGACGAATCCCTGGTGGAGACACTCAGGCAAATCCAGACCAACCTCGCCTCCACGGAAAAACTCGTTTCCCAGGAATTGGCCCTCGGCAGCAGGACAGTCAGGGCTATTTCCGCACCGGCTCTCGACCCGGAAAGCGCCGTCGCCGGCACAGTGACCGTTCTCGAAGACATCACTGTCTTTAAGCAGCTTGATCAGATGAAAACAGACTTCGTCAATATGGTGGCCCACGAACTCAGGACTCCGCTCGTATCGATCAAGCAGCTTATCAGTGTTATGCTGGAGGGCCTGTGCGGGCCGTTGCTTGATAAGCAAAACCAGTATCTGGTCAAATCATCAAGACACATCGAGGGACTGCTGGACTTGATTCAGGACTTGCTCGACATGGCCAAGGCGGAGGCCGGAATGATGGTCCAGCACCAGGTTCCCATTGACCTTAAGCCCCTGATTATAAAAGCCATTGATCTCGTAGATGTTCGGGCCAGGGAACAAGGCATCAAATTCTGCCTTTCCTGCCAGAACCTCACGCCGGTGCACGCCGACGAGGACAGTCTCCAGGAGGTCTTCAACAACCTGCTGAGCAACGCCGTCAATTACTCGCCGGACGGAGGCGAGGTTTCGGTTAAGGCCGAAAGACGGGGTGATTTGATCGAAATAACAATCTCTGACACCGGAGTTGGCATTCCCCGGGAGGAACTGCCTAAAATCTTTGATAAATTTTACCGGGTTAAACACCCGAAAACACGGGAGGTGATGGGGACCGGCTTGGGCTTATCGCTTGTGCGAAGCATCATTGAAGCTCATCACGGTACCATTGAAGCGGAAAGCCGCGAAGGTCAAGGGACCACTTTCCGGATCCTGCTGCCAGTCATGAAACCCGTATTGGACGGCGCTTAGATTCAGCAGCTTGGCTATTTTGCCGCTTGGAGGTTAGCTCAATGCCGCTTGAGGAAAAAATCAGGTCGGGTGCGTTTGTTGTTTTAGGTGAATTCGAGCCGCCTAAAGGGGCTGATTTCTCTCCCCTGCTCGCCAAAGCCAATCTCGTTAGAGGCCGTCTCGACGCCGTTGTCGTGCCGGAAATGGCGCATGCCGTCTTAAAGGCGAGTTCTTTGGGGGGCTGCGCTTTTCTGGAACGTCATGGCTTCGAGAGCATCTTCCAGGTCTGCCCGCGTGACCGCAACCGGCTGGCCCTTCAGGCCGATATCCTGTCCGCCGCGGCCCTGGGCATTAAAAATATCATGGCCGTGCCCGGGGAGGATATCAGGTACGGCGACCACTACCAGGCCAGGCCGGTCAATGACCTGGACTTGATGGAACTGGTCGAGGCCATTCACTACTTGAAGTCCGGCAAAGACATGGCCGGGATCATGCTCTCTGAGCCCTCGCACCTGTGCGTCGGGTCAAGCATTGACCTGGGGGCGTCCGGTAAATTTTTAGAACTGGAACTGGACCAGCTTAAAGAAAAAATCAGGCTGGGCGTCCAGTTCATCATTACCAGTCCCGTCTTTGACACGCACCAGCTTCGCCAGTTTATGAAACGAATCGAGGGAATCCAGGTAGCGGTTATTCCCACGGTACTGCTCCTCAAGTCCGTCGGGATGGCCAGGTACGTGAACCAGAATATCCCGAACATCACCATCCCGCCCGAGCTGATCAGGAGCATTCAGAAGGCCCCGGATAAGCCCGGGCAGTGCTTGAAGATAGCGGGACAGCTCGTCTCCCAACTGAAAGAAATTGGTATGAACGGCGTCATGATTTCCATGGCCGGCTGGGAGGATAAACTGCCGCAGATTCTTGATGAAGCGGGGATTTAAAAAAGAGAAGAAAGGAATAGGCGAGTAATGGCTGTCGCAGAACCTAACCGCATATCCGGCTCGATAATGGTCGTGGGCGCCGGTATCACCGGGATGCAGACCGCCCTTGACCTGGCTGACTCCGGATTTTACGTATACCTGGTGGAAAAGTCGGCTTTTATCGGCGGGCGAATGTCTCAGCTCGACAAGACGTTTCCGACCAATGACTGTGCCATGTGAATTATCT
>CAZVRN010000052.1:0-12154 GCA_964629485.1 uncultured Thermodesulfobacteriota bacterium
TAGTCAACCAGACCATGAAGGACTGGGAAGTTCTGGTCATGAATGATGGAGGCGTGAATGTTGGCTATATAATCGAGGAATTTCAGGATTCCCGGATCAGATATTTCCATGATGAGGTGAATAAGGGTCTGGCCCATCGGCTCAATTTCGGACTCAAAGAAGCCCAAGGTGAATATATTGCCTACCTGGGAGATGATGACCGTTATTACCCGAATCACCTGGAGGTTTTAAGCAAAGCCCTGGATGAAAATCCTGATATCGGAGTGGTCTATTCGGATCTTTATGCCGTTTCCTTTATCAAGGATAATAATGGCAAACGGTATCCTTTAAATAAATCTGTTCAGGTTTCGCGGGATTTTAACCGGGACTTCATGTTTTACTTCAACCACACTTTACATGTAAGTCTTTTGCACAGAAAAGACCTGGCCTTATTTTTTGGGGGATACGATGAAAGCGTAAAAGTCCTCATTGACTGGGACCTGACCAGAAAACTTGCCTTCTACACAAACTTTAAGTACATACCGGTAATAACTGGCGAGTATTACATGGCCATCAATAAGTCAGACCGTATCAGTGTCAAGGAACGTAAAGACAAGGAGAGTTACCTGCAAAATCTCAGAAAAATCAAGGCGGACCTGCCCCCTGAACCGTGGACTTATATCCGCAGGGTGGCTATTGTTCTTCCCGTAGACAAATGGGGGAACGAGATAAATCAGTTCATCGCCAATCTTGCCGATAATACGGCTTACCCTTACAAATTGATCCTTGTAAACAATGAGGCGGGAAAAGATGAACACAGTGTGAGGAACTCCCTGGGGAAGTTGAGTGAGCTTAAAAACATTCATATTGTTACACCGAGTACACCGCTACCGGAGCTTGAAGCATATCGTTTTGGCACTGAAAAGGCCGAGGCGGACTTCATTTATCTCCTGTCGCCGGAAGCTGATTCCAAGCTTCAAATGAGAATATTTTTTGTTCTCGACTACCTCTCCGCCCATCCGGAGTGTGATGCGGTCAAGCTTGATATAAAAGAGGAACAGGAAAGCCTGTTCAACCTTCTGATCAGAAAAAAATCTTTTCATAAACTATATAATTCACGGAAAGGGAAAAGTAATTTTAATTTGGCGGTAATCCCGTGCGTTCCTCCCAAAGGTCTTGCCTTTGATATCCTTTACAAAGAGGCAAAGAAGGAATATGAGGCAAAAAATTATAAAAAAGCTTACCATTATTTTCGAGCGGCGGAATCCATTAAAACAGGCATACCCGGGGAGCAATACCGGAATGAAATGCTTTACAAAATTGCGCTTGGTTTAAAAAATTATAAGGAAGCCGAGAAAAAATGTCTTGACCTAATTGAAAGGGGGTATCAGGCCGAGAATTGGATCAGACTGGGGCAGATATTCCAGGCGCAGGGGAAATATACCGAGGCCATAGCAGCTTACCAAAACGGACTCAAGCAAATCGGACTGCGCGAATCCGATCTTCAAAGCCGGGTTTTCCCGATCGTACACCCCACGGATTTTGGCTCCTTCACCGCGTTAATAGGATTGGGTGAATGCCTGGCGGAAACCGGTGAATATTTAAAGGCGACCAAGACCTTTCACCGGGCCTTTAAACTCAAGGCCAACAGTCATCGTCCTTTCCTGGGTTTCGCCAAGGTCTTTTTGGCTAACAACCAACTGGCGCAGGCCAAAAATGCGATTTACAAAGCAAGCCAGCTTGATGGAAAGGACCCTGAAATCAATCGGGTGACCGGTGCTTTGTGTGAAAAGCTCAATCGGATGGACCTGGCTTTTGATTGTTACCTGGAGGCGTTTAGGCGGGATAAAACTGATCCGAAGTCGATTGAACTTGTTTATAAAATCGGTTCGACCCTTGGAAAATGGGAAGAAATAAAGAAACCTCTTGAAAAATTTCTTGAAAATCACCCGGCACATCTTTCTTCGATCAGCCACCTTGCCCGGGTTTATTTTGAACTGGGCGATACGAAAAAATCGAAAGAACTGGTGCAGCAGGGGCTGGCCCTTGATCGGTGGGATGAGGACCTGTTAGACATCAGCTTTAAAATCGGGCGCGTTGATAAGTTTAAACTCGAGAGGTATGATTGCGCAGAATCTGACGATGAAGCCACTCGAAAGTGAAAATGTTTGAGATAGCCTCTATTAGGTTTGCGGCCGAGACCTGACCAAGGCCTGGCCTTTTTTATGCGCGGCGCGAACATTTCACCCCTCCAAGCCCGGCCGAAAATTTCAAACATGGAAGCCAAACATATCGCTTGGCCAGCCTCTTTATCGCTCATTAATAACCTGTCCTCTTTCATGGAGACATTTTAATAGAGCAATTAATGGGGACATTTTTATTTTGCAACACACAAGGTCACCCGAGACTTGACAAAATGAACCCAGCCGGGGCTTAATGATAAAAAAAGAGGCCAGGTATGAAAAATGAAATTTGAAGACTTCCCATCTGAAATCAAGCCCGATCTTTTACCTTCGCCGTCCGGACATCTGGTTTACCATTGTCTTGGCTGTGAACGCGAGTTTGAGATCGATACCCTGCTTTATACCTGCCCCAATTGCGGCCAGGTCCTGCTCATTGAGGACCTTGACCAGGACCGCCTGGCCCAACGATCCGGGGCCCGGTGGCGGCAGGTCTTCGACTACCGCAAAATGATAAATCTGCCGGCCTTAAAAGGCGTCTTCCTTTTTTATGAATTTATCGCACCGGTCATCCCGCTGGAAGACGTGGTCTACCTCGGTGAAGGACACACGCCGATTGTTAAAGGCAATGAGCAGATGAGCGAAATGATCGGCACTGATTTCTACTTCAAAAATGACGGCCTCAACCCCAGCGCTTCTTTTAAAGACAGGGGTATGGCGGCTGCGACCTCCTTTCTCAAATTTCTGGCCAAAAGAAAAGGCCTAGATGAAATCTTGTCTGTCTGCGCTTCAACCGGAGATACTTCAGCCGCGGCTGCTCTTTACGCAGCGTATCTCGCGGGTACACTGAAGTCCGCCGTGCTTTTGCCTCACGGGAAGGTCACTCCCCAGCAACTCAGCCAGCCTCTGGGAAGCGGAGCCAGTGTTTTTGAGCTACCCGGTGTTTTTGACGATTGCATGAAAGTAGTGGAATACCTGGCTGAAAACTTTGATGTAGCCCTGCTGAACTCAAAGAACCCCTGGAGGGTCCTGGGCCAGGAATCATACGCCTTCGAGATCGCCCAGGATTTTGATTACGAGGTCAAGGAGCTTTCTCTATTTGTTCCGATTGGAAACGCGGGTAACATTACCTCGGTCTTGAGCGGTCTGTTGAAATTCGAGCGTCTCGGAATTATTGACGGTCTGCCCCGTGTTTTCGGGGTCCAGTCCAGGCATGCAAATCCGGTCTTCCGCTATTATGCCGACCCGCCGGAAAAAAGAAACTACAAACCCGTTGTGGTGAAACCCAGTGTGGCGCAAGCGGCCATGATCGGCAATCCGGTCTCCATGCCACGCGTGCTTAAATTGGTTCAGGAGTATGAACAAAGAGCGAACGAACCGCGGTTCTTCGTGGTGCAGGTTGATGAACAGTCAATTATGGACTCGATGCTCCTGGCGAACCGAAACGGACATGTGGTCTGTACCCAAGGCGGTGAATCTCTGGCCGGTCTGAAGCAGGCCCTGAATCAAAAACTTATCAAAGAAGGCGACAAAGCCGTGCTGGATTCCACAGCACATTTTCTCAAATTCGCTGAATTTCAAACCGCCTACTTTGAAGAAAGGCTATCTCCGGATTTTGAGATCCAGCCGCGGCCGGAACTGATTAACCGGCCGGTCTATATCCAGCCTGAGGGGCTTGAGCGGCTTCCTGAACCAGGTGTCAGGCTTGACCCCGATGATTTCAAAGCCTTTGTCCAGGCGGCGGCTGACGAGATTGCCCGCGCCTTGAACCTGAAGCCCAAAAAAAATTGATGAATGTTTGCGCTGATTAAAAAAATATACTTAAATTTTTTTACTTTCGATTACACGGCCGGCAAGGTCTGTGTCCGTGCTGAATAAGAATCTAGACCATGCGTCTCAAGTTTTTATTTATCGGTCGAACACGCCAGCCCTACCTGGCTGAGGGGGTGTCAGACTATTTAAAGAGAATAAAACTTTACCTGCCGGTTGAGGAAGTAATCCTGAAGGAAACCAAGATCAGGGATAATAAGGACGCCTCCAGAATCAGGGCTGAAGACACCGCCCGCCTTTTAGCCAGTCTCAAACCAGAAGATGTATTCGTCCTCCTGGATCCGAAAGGCAGAACCATGACCTCCCTGGAATTTGCCGATTGGTTAAAAAAGGAGATGGATCGCGGAGTAAAGACTATTGTCTTTGGCTTGGGCGGCCCCTTGGGTCTGGATCGGATAATTCTTGACCAGGCGGAACTCAGCCTCTCCCTCTCACGCATGACATTAACACATGAAATGAGCCGCCTTATACTTGTAGAACAGATCTTTCGAGCCCTGCGTATCAACGCGGGGCATCCATACCATAAATAGTTAACCTCCAACCCTGTCGTTTAAGGTTGAATGTCTTTAACATGAAGCCGATGTAGCGAACAGTTTTAAGACGCTAAAGCTGATTAGCCTCTAATTAACCGATTCAACACCCTTGACCTCGGGGACCTCCATTTTAAGAATCCGTTCGATCCCGCTCTTCAATGTCATCTGGGCCATGGGACAGCCCCCGCAGGCGCCGGTCAGCTTGACCTGAACTATACCGTTTTCATCCACATCAACCAGTTCCACGTTGCCTCCGTCCGCTATGAGCTGAGGCCGAATTTTATTCAAAGCTGTTTCGACTTTTTCCCTCATTTTAATGCCCTCCTAAGCTAGTCTTTTAAACTATCTTATCATAAGTTAAATTTTATAGCCATAAAAACAATCTCATGACCCTGACTTCCAAGCTGTCAGACCCTCTGGTTCAGCATCTCTATCAAACCTTTTGGGCCGGGATCGAAGCCGAAAACTTCCTGCCAGACCCGGGGATTCTCCATGCACAGATAAATACATGCCTCAGGGTCCGCCGCTTTAATTTGGGCCGAGAGATATCGATACATCTCCACCCTGAGCGGACGGAAATAACGCATCTTGCCGTCAGGCGCATAAACGAACTCATCATACATGATACGGCTTAAAGGATGACGCCGGGCCACGATTCGCTTCAGCGGCGGTAAAAAGCGAAACGCACCCAGGCTGATCCAGATGATGCTTTCAGCGGGGACAGCAGAAAAAATATCGGCCACGATCCGGGCATACCCATCCTTCCAGCCTTTGTGTCTGATCAGAGGATCGAAGTGAAACCCGACCCGATAACCCTCCTCTACCATGCGTTTTGCCGCGGCCAACCTCCTTTTCAGTGAGGCAGCCCCTGGCTCCTCTTTGGCCGCTACTGCCGGGGCGTTTACGGAAAAAGAAACCACGCTTCGACCGCCATGGTCCAAACCGCAGAGCGAATCCACCCTGTCCGTCTTAGTTTTAAGCTCCAGGAGTGCGTTTTTATGGCGGGCAAACATGGTGACCAGACGAGCGCCCAGCCCGGTCATATCTTCTAAAAGAAGACTATCCGTGAACTCGCCGGTACAAAAGCGTCTATAATCAAAACCCGGGCAACGCAGGACCTCTTCCACCTGTTTAAACCCTTCCTCTATATTACTGAAAAGCACTAAAGCCCGGGTGTCAAGATAACTCTGAAGAATACAGTAAGTACAGTTAATACTGCACCCCAGCCCAAAATGGATAATCTTGAGCCCGCAACAAATATAGCCTCTGGTGCCGGGACATGGTTTCACGAACGAGCCGCGATGCTCGGCCAGGATCAAGGTATCCGGGCCATACCCGGAATAATCCGCCGGTTTAACAGCAGGCACAACTTTCTTCTGTGGGAGCTTCCCGAGCAAAACATGAGCCAACCCCGTGTTAATTGACCCCTCTTCTACCACCAGTTGTTTGGGTTTTGCAAAACGACGCATCATCAACCAAGCTCCAAGAGATCAATTATCTCCCGGCTCGCGGCCAGCCGATTTAAGTGGCCAAGGCTAGCCTGAAGCTCATCTAAGGTATTGAAAGAAATATTAAAAATAAAATCAAGACCTTCAAATGATTGAGGCGGCTGAAGATGACAGTTAGGCGGGAGCCGGAGCCGGGCGAGGCATTCCGCCTGTTTTTTTCGGGCCCGGCTTAATTCAGGGTATCGTTTTGCATGGATTATGGCACGGACCTTCTTTTCCTTCGCCGGTCGACTCAAAGTATCATTGCTGATAACATCCTGAATTTCATGATCTTTTATAACATCAGCCACGGAACGGCCCTCTCGAAGCGCAGTCTCATGGAGCCAGGTGACGATTTGCCGCCTCTTATTACGGCCCGGGTTCAACTGATCAAGCAAGAAAAGCAGGTCTGAACGACTAGCCGGATCAATGGCCATGATAAGCTCGGCCGTCTCCGGGTCCAGGCTTCCTTTAGCCAGAGCCGTCAGACCCTGTTCACCCAGTTCGGCAAGATTCAGAAAACGTTCAAGAAAGTCCTGCCTGGGCGGCAGACCAAGTCGAGGCAGGTAGTCATGAATCAGCTCCTCAGGCGTAAAAAAAGCCGCCAGGTGGTGCAAGGCCAGTGCTTTTTCAGCGTCATTAAAAACCCGATGACCGAGATTTTCCTCAAGGGCCAAAACAAGCGATCTTTCCATGGAAAAATCTTCCGGTAAAACCAGTGCGGCAAATTCATCATGCCCCAGTTCACGCAGGGCCTGACGACGCCGATAACCGCAAATCAGCCTAAAACGGTCCCGATACGGTTTAACCACCAACGGTGAAACCTGTCCAACACGGTCTAAAGATGTTTTCAGCGGATCCAAATCATGGCCCCAGCTCAGAAGAAACGGAACTTCTTCCTCAATGCGGCTATCTTTTATTATATTGTAAGAAAATCCACGCATTTTAAATTACCATTTCGGGTTTATACTACCCGCATGATCTACCGAGCCAGACCAAAGACTCAAAAAAAGCATTATCAGGGACAGCACGATCAGACAAACTGATAACAAAAGCCCGATGACACGGCGTCAAGCGACCTGCTCCCTTTATTATTCGCTCATGGCTGTAAATAATACCTTCTTACACGGTTTCACCAAGATTACTCGTTCTTAAAAGGTCCGGTATCAACTGTAAATAAAGCCTGGAATTAAGCCGCCAATGAACCATATCACAAGGCTGTACAGATAAAACCCGAGTAATAAGATCAGGCCGGCCATAACGCAAAAAATCAGTTCACCATCGAGTGCTTGATACATGTTTGATATAGCGCGAATCCAGTCACGGCGAAACGGGCTGATGATAGTGAAAACCAGTGTATGAAGGGGCCCCCAGAAGTAGATAATCCAATCCTCTTTTAAAAAAGAGTACGATTTAAACAGGCCAAACTCAAAAATAATGAAAAAGAAGGCAGTGACGTATAAAACGTATCCCAGATGCCAGCCAAAAAATCTTTTAAGGTCGTGTCGTTCGCTGGGCAGGAGGTTGAATAATTTCACAATGTTATCGAGACCCCTTCATTATAATTATCCATGACGCTTCAAGGCCGGGAAGCCCTTTCAACAGCACACGCCGTTTTATTCTTAAAGACAATCCCCTTGGCGGATTTTAACAGGTTTGGCACATAATAAAATGGCGTCATCTGCCCGAAAAGTTTACGATGAATACCAGAGGCGGTCAATACTCTTTTTGTCTATATCAAGGAAAGCTTGTTTTTGATTAGAAAATCAAGCTATGAGCAAAATAGGAGAACCTAACCGTGATGTATGGAATTTTTAGCCTAAAAATCACGTTTGACAGGCCTCTGAGACTGTAAAAAAACATCCCAATGTGGTTATCAGAGGAAAAGAAGCTTCCTCCTGATGTAAGGGAAAAGAAAACATTGAATTGCTCAAAGCCTTTTTTTCAAGATTTAGGTATGCGAGACTGCCTTGACATTGTATCACCCGGTGTTTAAAGTTAGCATAGTACTCAAGAAAAGTCTGAACACCGGTAGGAAAAATGAAGGTAGTACTTAATAAAAGAGCCCAAAAAATACTTCACGCGGTAATTCAAAATTACATCAAAACCGCTGAGCCGGTGGGGTCGAGAACGGTAGCCAAGAATTATGACCTGGATCTGTCTCCGGCCACGATTAGAAATGTAATGGCCGAACTGGACGAAATGGGGTTACTGACTCAGCCTCATAAATCAGCGGGCCGCGTGCCTACTGAACTGGGATTGAGATATTACGTCGACACGATACTTGAAATCAATCCCATCTCAGATCAAGAAATGAGAACCATTGAAGAGAAATTTTCAACAAGCGGCTTGGATACAGCGCAACTCATTAAAAATGTATCCAAAGCCCTCTCGCTGGTCTCTCATCATATTGGCCTTGTTTTGGCTCCACGTTTTGCCTATCTGCAACTTAAACGGCTTGAATTTATTCGCCTGAGCCGAAAGCTGGTTTTAACCATTCTCGTGAGTCAAACCGGTGCTGTTCAAAACCGGATCATAGAGCTTGAGGAGGACATATCCCAAGAGGAACTGAACCGTTTTAACCGTTATCTTAACGACATCCTCGAGGGCCTGACCATTGGAGAAATAAAGAATCTGATCCTTAAGGAGATGCAGAAAGAAAAAATTCGGTTCGATGAAATGCTATCCAAGGCTTTTCAATTGGGCCGGCAAGTTTTTATCCAGGAAACGCTGGATGATGACCTCTTTATTGTGGGTCAGGGAAATATTTTTGATTATCCTGAATTTTCGGACGTGGAAACATTGAAAATTATTTTTGATGCGTTAGAGGAAAAAAAGCTTCTTATTAAGCTACTTGACAAGGCCATGTCATCCTCCGGTGTTCAAATTTTCATCGGGTCTGAAAACAAGCTGACCGATATCGGCGGGTGGACCGTAATTACCTCTGCCTATTCCAGAAATTCCATTCCCATAGGGAGTCTGGGAATTCTCGGACCAACGAGATTAAATTACTCTCGAATTATTCCAATTGTGGATTATACGGCAAAAATGCTCGGCCGCACTTTGGAAGCAATAACTTAGCAAGACGGAGATCAAAATGAACCCTGAAACACCGAAAACAAAAAACCAGGATGCTTCTTTGGATTCTGAAAAAAAACAGCCAGAATCTGCCGAAGCCGAGGGCCGATCTGAAGGTATGGCCTTGGGTGGCAAACCTGCCGCCCCTTCCGGGGACGTACCTGAAGAGATGGACTGGCAGGCGGAGGCTAAGAAATATAAGGATCTCTATCTTAGAGCCTTTGCGGAACAGGAAAACATAAAAAAGCGCCTGGAAAGAGAAAAGGACGAAATAGTAAAATTCGCCAATGAAAACCTTATTAAAGAATTATTGACAGTTTTAGATAACCTGGAGCGGGCGATCGATCATGCAGAAAAAGGGGAGAATAACCAAGAAAGCGTAATTGAAGGTATTCGAATGACGTGCCAATCTTTTAAAGATATTTTGAAAAAATTTGGGGTAGAGCCAGTGGCCGCCCTTGGAGAAAAATTTGACCCTCAATTTCATGAAGCGGCAATGCAGGAAGAAGATCCGAACAAAGAAGAAGGCACGATTATCAAAGAAATACAACGCGGATACCTCTTAAAGGATCGTCTCATCAGGCCCGCGATGGTTGTTGTATCAAAAAGGACACACTGATAAGAAACAAAATGCGCGAAGTGTGCGCGATAAATAATCAACCGTTTGAAATAATTAAGGAGATAACACCATGAGCAAAGTAATAGGAATCGACTTAGGCACCACGAACTCATGTGTAGCCGTCATGGAAGGCAAAGACCCCAAGGTCATCGCTAATGTAGAGGGTAGCAGAACTACCCCATCCATGGTTGCTTTCAATGAGTCAGGTGAACGTCAAGTAGGTCAGATAGCAAAACGCCAGGCTATCACCAACCCGGAAGCAACAATTTTTGCAGTCAAACGTCTGATTGGGCGTAAGTATAACTCCAGTGAAGTTCAAAAAGACATCAATATCGTTCCATATAAAATTGTTGAAGCTGAAAACGGCGACGCGCATATCGAGGTGCACGGGAAAAGATACAGCCCGGCTGAGATTTCATCCATGATCTTGACCAAGATGAAACAGACGGCCGAGGAATATCTCGGTGAAAAAGTAACCCAGGCCGTCATCACGGTTCCGGCTTACTTCAATGACAGCCAAAGACAAGCGACTAAAGACGCCGGCCGTATTGCCGGCTTAGAGGTTATGCGCATCATTAACGAACCTACGGCCGCTTCCCTGGCTTACGGTCTGGACAAAAAGAAGGAAGAGAAGATAGCTGTCTTTGACCTCGGCGGTGGCACTTTCGATATATCCATTCTTGAAATCGGGGATGGAGTTTTTGAAGTCAAATCAACAAATGGCGACACACACCTTGGCGGGGAAGACTTTGACCTGCGCGTCATCGAGTATCTGGCCGATGAATTCCGCAAAGAATCCGGCATTGATCTGCGCAATGATAAAATGGCGCTGCAACGGCTGAAAGAGGCCGCGGAAAAGGCCAAAATGGAACTGTCAACCTCGATGGAAACTGATATCAACCTGCCTTTTATTACAGCGGACGCATCCGGCCCGAAACACATGAATATTAAGCTCACCCGAGCCAAACTTGAAAGCCTGGTTGATGACTTGGTAGAAAAAGTGGTAGGACCGTGCCAAGCTGCACTAAAAGACGCCAATCTAACTGCGAGCGACATTGACGAGGTCATCCTGGTTGGAGGTATGACCCGCATGCCCAGAGTCCAGCAAAAGGTCGCTGAGATATTCGGAAAAGAACCCCATAAGGGTGTTAACCCCGATGAGGTTGTGGCTATCGGCGCAGCTATCCAAGCAGGCGTACTGACCGGGGATGTCAAAGACGTGCTGCTTCTTGATGTGACCCCGCTCTCTCTTGGGATTGAAACCTTGGGAGGAGTCTTTACAAAACTGATAGAGAAAAACACCACCATTCCAACAAAACGAAGCCAGATATTTTCTACGGCAGCGGACAATCAGCCGGCTGTTTCCATCCATGTACTCCAAGGTGAAAGAGAGATGGCGTCTGATAATAAAACACTCGGCCGTTTTGAGCTAGTGGGTATACCTCCCGCACCACGGGGAGTTCCCCAGATTGAAGTTACCTTTGACATTGACGCCAATGGTATCGTTCATGTCTCGGCCAAGGATTTAGGCACAGGAAAAGAGCAATCAATTAAAATCACGGCCTCATCCGGCTTGTCTGAGGAAGAAATAGAGCAGCTGATCAAAGAGGCTGATTTGCATGCTGAGGAAGATAAGCAGAAGAAAGCCCTGGCCGAAGCTCGAAATCAGGCGGATTCTATAATCTATACGACCGAAAAAAGCCTGAATGAGCTGGGCGAAAAGATAGATGGTCAAACACGCGCCGAAATTGAAGCGGCCATCAATGATTTGAAATCAGTTATAGATGGAAACGACAAGAACGCTATTGACGCCAAAATTCAGGCCCTGACACAAGCCTCTCACAAGCTGGCTGAGCAGATGTACTCTCAGGCGAGCCAGCAGGCAGAGGCTGGGGGTGCCGGAGCCCAGCAGGCCGCTGCCGGCGGAAGTACGGGATCTTCCGACGATGACGTTGTAGATGCCGATTTTGAGGAAGTAAAAAGCGAATAAATGAACAAAAGACAGGAAAGAAACCCTTGAATTGGTCGGGCTGAATTTGGTCCGTATCAATCAAGGGTTTGTTTCATATGATATTCTCTCCGCAACAGGCCTGCGGCATTCATAGACCGGCGAGTGGGTTTGAAGTCCATGAAAAATCTGTATTTAAGAACTGGCGTTCAATTTGTTATTGTTTCAGTTTTTCTAACTTTTATCCTTAGCTGTGCCGGGCAAATTCTCCCCAGGAAAAAAGTTATTATTACCCAACCACAACCCCCGGCCAAAACAGAGGAAGTCGCCCGGGCTAAGGAGGCCAGACCTTTTTTAGCCCCAGAGGATGAGAGGCGGCTATTTTACCAGGCTGAAAAAGCGCAGAGTCAGTCGCGTTTTCCTGAAGCACTGGAAAAGTACAACAGATTTCTGAAAACATACCCAGAATCTTCGCTTACCGACCAAGTTCGATTCTCCAT
>CAZVRN010000053.1:0-11950 GCA_964629485.1 uncultured Thermodesulfobacteriota bacterium
CCATGCCCGAAAGAAAGGAGCCCAAGATTCTCAAGATCATCTCCTAAAGGTGCAGGATTTTGAGACGAGTTGAACGTTCTTTTATTTTTTCAAGGAATCAGCGGCGGTGTCTGAGGCTGTGCCGCAAAATACCAATACATGTTAGACCCATAATATTTTTTTGAAAAGGAGAGGAAATCATGGAGTTGGCGGAAGTGATCAAGGGGAGAAGGAGTGTCAGAAACTTCAAATCAGACCCGGTCCCCAAGGAGGTGCTTGAAGGCATCCTGGAGCTGGCGCTCTGGGCTCCTTCGGCCATGAACCGGCAGGAGTCTTACTTCGTGGTGGTTCAAGGCGAGAAAAAAGAGGAGTTGAGAAAGATATTTTCGGACGCCTTCAACGACATGAAGCCCATGCTGGAAAAGGTGTTTGCCGAAAAGCCCAAGATCGTTGAAGGCATGAGGGTCTTTTTTGAGACTTACGGCGGGGCCCCGGTTTTCATCTTTGCCTACGCCGGGAAACTGCCCAATGGAGGCTGGGACACCAACAGCGCGGCCGTGGCCGTTCAGAACCTGCTTCTGGCTGCTTATGACGCCGGGCTGGGCGCGACCTGGACTGATGGTGTTTTAAGAAAGGAAGAAGAGATCAACAAGGCCCTGGGGATTGAAGACAGGAAATTAGTTTGCGTAGTGCCCATAGGTTACCCGGACGAGACGCCCAGGGTGCCGCCCCGCCGGGAGGGCCGGGTTGAGTGGATCGGGTTTTAATTCTGTTTATGGCCGGAAAAGCCTGTGGAATGGGAATCCATTCTGCGGGCTTTTTTGGTCAGGTATGACCACGACTGACAGCCGTCAATTAGGAGAAGTTAGTCCACATTGGCTGGAAATATTTGTCATTTCGATAGTGAAGAAGACCGTAAAAAAGGCCGTTGATAAGATGAGGCTTGCCGGCACGCCTTGACATGCGGCCGGCCGCGGATTCCTGGATGGCGTGATTGATCCCCGCCGTACCAGAGAGACCATTATTCAATCTTTTAAAATAGCCGGAGGTAAAAATAAGGGCATGAGTCAAAGACTTTTAGCCAACTGGCCCACCATTTTTTAACAGACCGGGAAAACAAGGCTGACCGGGAAAAGTTAAAGATTCCAGAGCATTTCAGCTAAATGCCCTGATCCTGGAAAACATGAGGCAGGCCTGAAAAAATCATGTACGGCCGGAAGAAAAACTTGTCAACCTGGCGGCCGAACCAGACCTGAAAGCCGAATTATCTTGACATTACATACTATTAGCGGTATTGTGGACATGATTAAATTATATTCAGCCCGCAATCCAAGGAGGATGAAGGATGAAGGCCAAAACCTTCCTGATGGCACTGCTTGTTTGCTTTTGCCTGGGTCTGTTCATTACACCGCTAGTTGCAGGTCAAAATGAACAAATCTATGTCGTCAAAAAAGGCGATACGCTTTGGGACATCTGTCAAAAATTTTATGACGAACCCTTCCTTTGGCCTGCTCTCTGGGCGCTCAACCAAAAGCGTTTGATCAACCCGCACTGGATATCCATCGGCGACAGACTCATCATTTACACCAAGGAAGAAGTGGTGAAAAAACATGCGGAAATGAAGCCGCAGTTGGCGGCCGCAGCCAAGGCCGAGGCGCCGGAGTCCTTGTATGAGCCTGGTAAGCCGATCGACACATTATTCCCCAAATACTTCACTTACATGGCAAACCCGGCAGGGCTGGAGAATACGGGCATCAACCGCATCAAGGTCAAAAAGGTTGTTTTTGACACTAAGTGGGTTATGGACTCTTCCAACAAGCTGAGGCGGATTGAATCAAAAAAGCTTTTGGATACTTTGTCCGAGGTGCGTGAGGTGGGGGAAATCATCGCCTCCGAGGAAAGGGGTTACCGGCCCGCCGGGGCTGGAGACATTCACGGCCGGAGCATGCTCTCTTTTTATGATAATGTCATTGTCCATTTCACCGCGGATGTAGCTCAAATACTGGATTCAGCCGCCCATGGAGAACCTGATCCTTACTTCAGGTCTTTTCCGATTTACAGGGTGGACCGCGAAATTAAGGAGCCTCAGGATAAAAGCGGCAAAAAATCTCTTGGCCGCCTGTATCGTTTCAAAGGCATCATCACCGTGGTGGCCCGGATTGAGACGTCCAAGGTCATGACGCCAAAGCAAAGAATAAAATTCATAAAATTAAGAGAGAAGAAAGTTATAAATCGCGAGCCCGTGTTTTACGTGGCCCGTATTACACAATCCAAAGAACCCATCGAAATTGGAGACCGAATTTTTCTTTTCAAGCGTATAAAGTGATTTTTTTTAAAAAATTGTTTCATTCTTTTTCTGCTCCCAGGTTGACTGAGGGCCAAGAGATTATTTTGTCATCTGTTTTGGCATAATGGATTGGTAGTTCGGCTGGTCATTCAGTCAACATTGCCCTTCATTGGCGACCGGTCATTTAACGCCTGGGCGTTATTTCATAGCTCTTCCCCTCTGGTAAATGACCCCCTGCCGCCCGCTTTTTCCGGGTTATTAAGTAAAGTAAGACCTCTGCAAAACGAGTAATTTTGTTGAAATCACGGAAGGCAGCCATGAATTCAGCAGGACTCAGTTCTCAAGAAAACTCGGAATATCTGTCACGTATCCGGTCGGAATAAAACCGTCGAAATGGATAATATCAGCAGTTAATTATTTCGCTTAATTTGCTGTTGGTTCCGGCACGAAAAAAATTGAAATTAAGCCTAACTTCAGGTATAGTTAATTTTTATTTAATAAATTTTTAATAAGTTAAATGATTTTATTATGCCTCCTGATTCAATTGATGAAAATAATTCTCAAAAAGGTAAAGGGCTGGAGAAGGAAGCTGCCTTGCCCAAGCTGAATCAGACAGACCTTTTCAGCGGCCGCACCTGGGAGAATTTTTTTCAATCATTGAATAATCCCGTGCTTATTTTCGATACGCAGCATACTATCCTGGCGGCCAACCGTGCCGCGCTGAATTTTTCAGGCATGTTCGAGAAAGACCTCATCGGCCAAAAGTGCTATGAGATTTTACACGGCTACCGCGTCCCCCCTCAACACTGCCCTGTCGAAAAATGGCTTGCCTCTGGTCTTTGTGAGGTCACTGAAATAGACATGGAAGTATTCGGCAGATCATGCCTGTCCGTCTGCTCGCCGGTTTGCGATGACACCGGCCGTCTCGAAATGGTGGCTCATTCAATTATCGACGTTACGGAGCGCAAACATGCCCAAAAGGCGCTTTGGGAGCGCGAGGCGGAGTACCAAACTGTTTTTGAGACTTTCGGGGCAGCCGCGGCCATTATCGAGGAAGACATGACCATCGCCTCGGTCAACCAGGAATTCGAGAAACTTTCCGGGGATACCAAGGAAGAAGTCGAAGGCAAGAAAAAATGGACCGAGTATGTAGTTGGGCAAGACCTGAAAAGGATGGAAAAATATCACCGTGAAAGGAGGAGAAAGGGAGGAAAAGCGCCGGAAGAATATGAGGCTGGATTGGTGGATAGCCAAGGCAATGTGAGGCGGGTGCTTGTTAAAGTTAAAATGATTCCCGGTACAGGGAAAAGCATAGCCTCATTACTGGATTTGACCGAACTCCGGCAGGCCGAGGAAGAGTCCCGCCGCTCAGAACGGGAACTGGCTGTTCGCAACCGGATCGCCCGGGTTTTTCTGACCCATTCGGGAGAAGAAATTTACGGGGAAGTACTGGAGATCGTCCTTCAAACCCTTGAGAGCGGGCACGGTGTTTTTGGATACATTGACGAACAGGGTTCACTGGTTTGCCCGTCTCTGACCAGGGATGTCTGGGATCAGTGCCGCTTGCCGAACAAGGACATTGTATTTCCCCCTGAGACATGGCCGTCCACCTGGCAACAGATTCTTACTGAAAATAAAATTATCTGCTCTAATGACCCTTTCAAGATGCCGAAAGGGCATATTCCTGTAAACCGGGCCTTATTCGTACCGATCGTTCATCAGGGAAAGGCCATCGGGTGTTTCATTATCGGCAATAAGGATTCGGACTATAGCGACCAGGACATCAACCTCCTTGGCAGTATCGCCGATTACATTTCGCCCATTTTGGCCATGCGGCTTGAAGAGGACAAAATGAAAAAAGCGCAAGCCCGGGCGGTTGAGATTTTGCAGGCCAGCGAGACGAAATTCAGAGAGCTTTTCAATAACATGAAAGACGGGGTTGCGGTCTATGAAGCCATACAAGGCGGTGAGAATTTTATAATCAAGGATTTCAACCACG
Source organism: uncultured Thermodesulfobacteriota bacterium (assembly GCA_964629485.1). Lineage (GTDB taxonomy): Bacteria > Desulfobacterota > Desulfarculia > Adiutricales > JAFDHD01 > JAFDHD01. The sequence goes on from CAZVRN010000053.1 coordinate 4,266, forward strand.
GCGCGGAGCAAGTTGAAAAAATTCGGCGGGAAGAGATTATCGGCCGGAGCATTCTGGAGGTTTTCCCCGGTGTGAAGGAGTTTGGCTTGTTAGATGTCCTTCAGAGGGTATGGAAAACCGGCCGGCCGGAATTTTTTCCTACTGCTTTTTATCAGGACGAACGCATCAGCGGTTGGCGAGAAAATTATATCTACAAGCTGCCTTCGGGTGAAGTCGTGGCAGTCTACGATGATGTTACAGATCGGAAGCAGTCCGAGGAGAGACTTAGGAAGAGTGAGGCAAAGTACAGGAATTTCATAGAAACGCTGCCCAGCATGGTTTTCAGGGTAAAGGTCTTTCGGGAAGACGTTCCCCAGAAAGATCGGGAGGAAATATTAAACTTAATTGAAAATATAAAAAAGGCCGGGGAGGACACTCTGGAGGAGGCCGTGTCGAAAGCTATTGACCGGGCCCTCCCGTTCGTAGAGGCGGTTGTTATTGATTCCAACAAGTTGGCTTCCGATATCTTGGGGTATTCCCTGGATCATTTGGGAAACTTATTTATGGCCGATCTTATCGCTCCCGCGCATCAGGAGATAGCTTTAAGAAACATATTTAAACTTTTTGCCCAGGGATATCAATATGATCTGGAGTATGACCTGGTGACTGCGGAAGGCAAGATTATTAACGGAAGCGTCAACGTTAATCTGGCCGAGCCGGAATGGCCCTTTGTCGTTCAGGGAGTGGTGAATGATATCACCGAGCAAAAAAGGATACAGGAGGAAAAAGACCGCCTCGAAAATCAGCTCCGGCACGTTCAGAAAATGGAAGCCATTGGCTCCCTGGCCGGAGGCATTGCTCATGATTTCAATAACATACTAACATCAATCATAGGCTACACTGAACTGATACTGGAAGACCTTCCTGAAGGTGAGCAGGTTCGGGATGACTTGGCCCAGATACTCAAAGGCGGTCACCGTGCCAAAAATCTAATCAAACAAATCATGGCTTTCAGCCGGGAAGAGGAGCAGGAACGCAGACCGGTTCGAATACATATTATCGTCGAGGAAGCCCTTAAACTTATCATGGCGGCTACTCCGAGCAATATTGAAATTCAGGAGAATATCAGCGCTAAAACGGAAGAGGTCATGGCCGACCCGGCCGAGATTCACCGGGTGGTCATGAACTTGTGTACCAACGCGGTTTATGCTATGCGTGAAAAAGGCGGGGTCCTCGAGATCACTCTGGCTAAGGTCAGCCTGGAAGATCCTCTGGCTGCCCGCCGGCTCGGCCTTCAGCCGGGACCTTACCTGAAACTGACTGTCTGGGACACCGGGGAAGGTATAAGTGCGGCGAACCTGGACAGAATCTTCGACCCCTATTTCACTACCAAGCAGCGCGGTGAGGGAACGGGTATGGGCCTCTCCGTGGTTCACGGGGTCGTTGAAAACTGCGGCGGGGCCATATCCGTACAAAGTAAGCCGGGTGAAGGAGCTGTTTTCGATGTCTTTCTGCCCGTCATTACGGACGAGGTGGATATAGAGGCTGAAACCGTTATCCAGCCCGCCAAAGGAAGGGAAAGAATACTTTTTGTTGATGATGAGGAGGCCATCGTTACTGTCGTAAAGCGTATGCTCGAACACGCCGGTTACCAGGTTGAGGTGCGGACAAGCAGCCTGGAAGGCCTGGAGGTGTTTCGTGCGCGGCCGGATAAATTCGATCTCATTATAACTGATTACATGATGCCGAACATGACAGGGTTCAAACTGGCTGAGGAGATCAAACACATTCGGGGAGATATTCCCGTTATCCTCTGCACCGGTTATAGCGAAACAATTACTGAAGAACAGGCCGAATTCATCGGAATCCGGGATATTCTCATGAAACCTGTGGTACGCGGGGAGCTCATACAGGCCATCAGGAAGGCGTTGAATTCGGAAAAAGGACAAGAATTGGACGCAGGTGATTATGGCTGAAAAATTAAAAATTCTTGTTGTTGACGATAATAAAGACGTTACCGACATTATAAGCCGTATTCTTTCCCGGGAAAATTTTCAAGTTATTCAGCTCAATAAACCTGAAAAAATTGAGGAAATGATCCTGGGCGAGGATTTCAATCTCGTAATCACTGACCTGATGATGCCGGAGGTGGACGGTTTTGAAGTGCTTGAGATTATCAAATCGGCGAAGCCGGATATCCCGGTAGTCGTCCTTACCGGCCATGGTACCATCCAGAAGGCTGTCGAGGCAACCAAAAGGGGTGCGGCTGATTTTCTGTCCAAACCCATTTCCAAAGATGATTTGATACAGGTTGCCAAGAAGTATGTGAGCCTCAAGGAGGAACTGCCGCCGGACATCATGGGGTTAATGGAGGACGAGGACAGCTTTGGGCGGGCGCCCGACCAGGCCATGCCGGAAAAGTTCCTCCTGCCCACGGAAATTGTTTCCACGGCTACTACTCCGCCTGGATTCGTGGAGATTAATTTTCAGGACATCGTTCCGGGACAGTTCCTTTCCTTTCCCCTCTATCTCCAGATCTTGAACAGAAAAACTCAAAAATTATTTCTACGTAAAATACTTAACCGGAACACGGTTTTCACAACTGGGTTGCATGAGATCCTGAAAAAAAGAAGGCTCGGGAGCGCCTATATCCGGGAGAAGGACTATCCTAAGTATCTTGAATACCTTAAAGCCTTGAAATCTTCCCCGGAATATCACCAGAAACGAATCAGAGACGAGAAGCGGTTTATCCTTTACGGGAAGACCATTGAAACAATTACGGACATACTGGCGGGAGAAATAAACAACAAAAAAATACAGTCCGCCATAAACCTGGTTGATGACCTCGCGGCGAAAGTCGTGGAGGATCCCGTGACCTACCAAAGCCTTCACCGGCTGTTCGTTCGGGAAGCAAGCCTTTTTCGCCATTCGGCCAATGTATGTCTTTTAACGGTTAACTTTGGTTTCTCCCTCAAATTTAAATATTCCCGGCTCGTTAAGCTTGGTTTGGGAGCCCTGTTTCACGATGTGGGCCTCAATCAGGTTGACGTGAAGATATTAAATAAGCCGTCTGCCCTGACCGAGGACGAATGGCGTGAGATAAAGCTGCACCCGAAAAGAGGCTACACCTTGCTCCGGGACTCATCTCTTATATCGACTGATTCCCTGCGGATTATTTTTGAGCATCACGAGAGAGAGGACGGTTCGGGTTACCCGCGGGGCTTGGAGGGGGAGCAGATAAGCCCCGATGCGCTTTTTGTCAGGCTTGTCGACAGGTTCGACAGTTTGACGACTAAAAAACCTTACCGTGAAGCGCAGAAGCCGGTCGATGCCTTAAAACGCATCTACCTGGATGCCATATCAGCAAATATGAAAGGCCTGATCAAAAAGTTCATTCTGTTTCTCGGCGGAGCATTGCCGTGAGGTTTAAGTTATTTCAAATCTGGTCGTGTTTGATCATTGTGTATTGTGCTTTAACCGGGAAAACATAAAAGCCTTCAGGCGAATAAAAAAACAGGAAATTTTTGATCCTTCACAGGATGGAATCTGATGCAGAAGAAAGCCGAACATGAAAATCTGGCGCAGGCTTCTGGTAGGTTTAATGTTCTTGTCGTGGATGATGACGAGAGTATAAGAAATTTAATCCACAGCAAAATTACCCGCGCGGGTTACGCCTGCTCCACCGCCGCCAATGCTGATGAAGCTCTAAGCTTTTTAGAGGCCAAAAGCGCTGATGTAATGATTACCGATATTATCATGCCGGGCCTGAACGGGATCGAGCTGATGAAAGCCGTGAAGAAAAAATGGAACACGGATGTTATCCTCATGACCGGCTATATAAACGACTTCAGTTACGAAAAAGTTGTCGAGGAAGGCGCGAACGATTTCATAGAAAAACCCGTGAACCTGCATGAACTTTTGATCCGTCTACGGAGAGTTTTAAAAGTGCGCGCCCTCTTTGTCGAACGAAGTCAAATAGAAGAAGAACTCAAACAGAGTCTGGTAAAACTGCGCGACGTCATGGAAGCAACTGTTCAGGCCATGGCCCTGGCTATCGAGGAGAGAGATTCATATACCGCCGGGCATCAGAAGCGAGTGTCCGCTCTCGCCTGTGCTATGGCCGAACAACTGGGGCTTGCTCAGGATGAGATTGAAGGGATTCGTGTGGCCGGCATTATTCACGATCTGGGGAAAATAGCTGTTCCCACGGAGTTGCTTGTTAAACCCAGCCGGTTAAATGAGTTCGAGTTTGGCCTTATTAGAATGCATCCTCAGGTGGGTTATAATATTTTAAAAAATATAGATTTTCCATGGCCGGTGGCTCAAATTGTGCTCCAGCATCATGAGAGACTGGATGGGTCCGGGTATCCTAACGGCTTATCAGAAAACAGCATTCTGCCTGAAGCGAAAATCCTGGCTGTGGCGGATGTAATCGAAGCGATCGCCTCCCACCGGCCTTACCGCCCGGCATTGGGTATAGATGTAGCCCTCGAAGAAATTTCGACCAAAAGCGGCATTCTTTATGACCCGGACGCCGTAAAATCCGCCCTGACTCTCTTTGAAAAAAAAGAGTTTACATTCGAAACACCGCCTTTACAAAATCAAATAATATAAGGCCGGCAATGAGTTCGGCTAAAAGACGAAGTTCTTAAGGGAATCTTAAGAGATAAAGTTCGGGTGGCAATCCTGTTCGGCCGTGTCTTAGCCTGGATTTAGCTGAGCCTATCCACGATTTCTTTATACCCCTTAACCAGCCTCCGGATGACTTCACCGGCTTCGAGGATCTCCGTGATTAAGCCGGCTGAGGCCCCGCAATAAGCCTCGCCGTTTTCCAGGTCCCCTTCAAGGCCGCATCTCCTCGAAGCGGCGTGGCCCATGAAATCCTTGATCTCGTCCGGACTGGCCCCGGCTTTTTCGAGCTCCAGCAGGACCTGGCTAAATTCCGTTTTCAAGCTTCGACTCGGGATCAGGGAGCGTATGGTAATCACTGTATCCGTGTCTTTGGCTGCTAAAATAGCTTCCTTGTATCGCTGGTGGGCGATATTTTCCTTGACCGCGACAAAGCGCGTGCCGAGCTGAACACCTTCGGCCCCGAGAGCCATGGCTGCCACCACGCCCCTCGAATCTGCAATGCCGCCTGCCGCGACAAGAGGCACTTTGACCGCGTCCGCCGCCTGGGGAATCAGCGAAAACAGAGGCAGTTCGTCGAATCCGTTTCGGGCGGCCGCTTCGACCCCTTCGACAATAATACCGTCCACACCCGCCGCTTCGGCGACCCGGGCATGTTTTACGGAACTGACCACATGCAGCACTTTGACCCCGCCGCTATGGAGCAGCTCGGTATAAAGGCGGGGGTCTCCCGCGGCCGTGACGGCGACCGCGACGCCCTGGCTGAGGATCACGTCCATAATGAGACCGCAGTCCCGAAGATCAAGCGGGATATTGACGCCAAAAGGTTTTTGGGTCGATTTTTTTGCTTTAACAATCTCTTGCTCAAGGTTTTTGACGGGGTCGCCGTGAGGTTCCATACCGGCCATGGGGCTGATGACCCCCAGGCCCCCGGCATTGGAAACCGCGGCCGCAAGTCCGGCGTCCGCCAGCCAGAGCATGCCGCCTTGCAGAATAGGGTATTCGATGCCGAGTATCTGGGTAACACGGGTTTTCTTCATGAGATGCCTCCGAACTTGATTGGATGGAGGAATAGCCGAAGGGCTTCCATAAAGGCAGACAGATTTTCTTGAACCGGAAGATGGGTGGCTGACGGTATTTCGGCCAGTTGAGCTTTTCTCATGCGTCTTAACATATCTTTGGCTTCCTCTCGGGATAAAAACGGACTTTCTTCTCCACGGACTAAAAGGGTGGGGCAGGTGATACTCTCCAGGAAGGGCCTCAGGTCTTCCAGGTAGTAACCGGACTGCTTAAGTGTCTCTTTCATCATTTCATCATAGGTCGGGATTAACCGGTGATCCGCTGTTTCCCGGAAAGCGTGTGCCACCAGCTTGCGGCAGGTTTCAGCGGCAAGATAAGGATAAGCTGCTCGAGCCTCGACGACCAGCTCCTCTAAGTTGTTGTAACATGGCCTGCTTCGGTTCAGGATATCTTTCAGGGCCGAGGTGGAGCGGCTGCTTTCCGCCGGGCGGGCGTCAACCAGAATAAGTTTGTCCACGCATTCGGGTCGACAGGCAGTATAAAACAGAGCGTTTCGCCCTCCCATGGAATGTCCGATGAGAATCAGATTTTTCAGCTCAAGGAGTTCGATAAATCCGCTGAGATCCGCGAAATGGTCATCCAGACCGTAAGTCTCCTCACCAGCATGCTGACTTTGCCCGTGGCCACGCTGATCCAGCGCCAGGACGTGATAAGTTTGGCTTATTTTGACGGCAAACTCATCCCACACATGCGCCTGGCCCAGAAACCCATGAAGAAGGAGCATGGGCTGGCCCAGGTGATTTCCCCAGTCAAGATAGTGCAGCTTGAGGCCATTGACTTTAAGCCATTTATCTTGAGGAGCAGTTACTCCCATTAAGACATCGTATAAAAAGAGAAAACAACAGATAGTCAGTTCTATCTCGAAGTTTACCTGATCGGCCTTTAATCGGATGAAGGCGATTTTTTAGGCTTTTGGAGCTGCATTTCCTGCCCGCAGCAAGACGGATTGTTCTCACTGGCTTTGGTGCAAAGCACCTCAGTATTACATTTAGAACAACGATACCTTTTGCCAAGTTGACTCACTTTGTCCCCTCCTGGATAGAAATGATTCTTGCTTACTTAATTTACCTTTTTCATGGGTTGACCGCAGCATTTAAGCTCACCATCACCCCCGCGGGTGACAATGTAGGTTGCGCCACATTTTTCACAAGTATATCGTTTCCCAACTTGATTGGCCATTTCCGCTTTTGTCCTCCTCTGCTATTTGGCCTTTAATAACCAGTATAAAGAGTATCTTAGCGTCGTTGAATTGTCAAGCTAAGGCTTTCCCGTATTTTTCGACAAGCTGCTTTCGTGAAAGCTTACCCAGAGCGCTCCGGGGCAGGCTGTCCACAAAGGTCACTGACCGCGGCCTTTTAAAAGAGGCAAGACGTGTTCGACAGAACTCAATTATTTCGTCCTCTGTGGCGGTTTCACCTTCTGACAGCACTACGATTGCGTGCGGCTCCTGCCCCCATTCCTCATTCGGAAGGCCGATTACGGCTGCATCCTCGATTTTGGGATGAGCGGTAAGCACTTCTTCCACCTCTTTAGGCGAAATGTTTTCTCCCCCGCGGATAATCATGTCATCCGCTCTTCCGGCCAGAAAGATATAACCATCTTCATCCATCCAGCCCATGTCCGATGTACGGAGCCATCCGTCAGGTGTAAAAGCCCGCTTCGTTTTTTCTTTATCCTGCCAGTAGCCGCTCATGATCCGCGGGCCCCTTGCCACAATCTCGCCGACAACGTTCGGCCCCACGGGATTTCCATCTTCATCAATAATCCGTATTTCCACGTCGGGAAGCGGCTTGCCGATGGAAGAGGCAAGCCGTTTAAGTTTTTTGTTTCGCTCCTCTTCGGTACCTTCAATGACATGGTCCTCAGGGCTTAAAGTCGTTATGGTCGACCCGGTTTCGGTCTGCCCGAAGGCATTGATGAAGTTCACGCCGGGAAAGGCTTTGATTGCTTTTTGAATCACCTCGAACGGCATGGCGGCGGCACCGTAGGTGATGACA
>CAZVRN010000054.1:0-11880 GCA_964629485.1 uncultured Thermodesulfobacteriota bacterium
TTTAACATTCACCTACCCCATCACAAAAATACCGATCCACTAGTGCACAATTATACATCGGTTGCTTTTCCCAAATTTCCAATTTTGGTTTTAAACGCTTCACGCAACCCATCATACTAAAAAACTAATTAAAGAGATTCAAGCTTAACAAATTTAATAAAAAAATTCAAATAGTTCAATTTCAGGTCCGAACTCCCGGACGACACCGCTTTTTGATCAGATATAACCGGCCTCAGGCTAAAACATAAAAAGCATAATCCAACAAGAGGTCTCAAGAAATGATTTTTAAAGTGACTGGTTTTATGGTAAAAAGCCTGAAGCTACACAAATTTTGCACAAAGCTCGGGAAAACCGCTCTTATCTGTTACATATAATATGGAAGGAGGCCTAGTATGAAAGTAATCATGGTCATGTATGACTCTTTAAATCGCCGCATGCTCGCGCCCTATGGGTGTGATTGGGTCAAAACACCTAATTTTACGCGCCTGTCCGAAAAGAGTGTCACCTTTACCAATTGCTACGCGGGCAGCCTGCCATGTATGCCAGCGCGGCGCGAAATACATACAGGACGCTACAATTTTCTTCATCGCTCCTGGGGTCCGATTGAACCGTTCGACGACTCCATGCCTGAACTATTAAAATTTTATGGAATATATACCCACCTGGTAAGCGATCATTACCACTACTGGGAAGAAGGCGGCTGCACCTATCATACCCGATACAGCTCTTGGGAAATATCGCGCGGCCAGGAGAACGACCCCTGGAAAGGAATTGTGGCCGAGCCGGACAAACCTGATCAAGTGCTGGGCAGGGAGTCGCGCATCAACTGGGCCAACCGTCCGTATATAAAAAAAGAGGAAGAAACACCGCAAGCCAAGACCTTTGCCATGGGCATGGATTTCATAAAAACAAATCACCGCCAAGACAACTGGTTCCTGCACATTGAGACTTTTGATCCCCATGAACCCTTTACCGCACCCCAGCAATTCAGAGACCTCTACCCGCATGATTACGATGGGCCTTTTTTTGATTGGCCCGCTTACAAGCCCGTGGATGAAACACCCGAACAGGTACAGCATATCCGGTATGAATCTGCTGCACTGCACAGCATGTGTGACAAATACCTGGGGAAAATTATGGACCTGATGGATGAACTCGACTTATGGAAAGATACCATGCTTATTGTGAACACGGACCATGGTTTTCTCCTGGGTGAACATGGCTGGTGGGCCAAGATGATTCCCCCGGTCTATAACGAAATAGCCCATATTCCTCTTTTCATCTGGGACCCCCGTTCGGGCAAAAAAGGTGAAAAACGCGGTTCCCTAGTCCAGACAATTGACCTTGCGCCGACCATTCTGGATTTTTTTGATCTAAAAATTCCTGAAGATATGCAGGGCAAACCGCTCAAAGAAACCATAGCTAAAGATAAGCCTGTCCGTGAGGCCGGTCTGTTCGGACTTCACGGCGCTCACGTTAACGTGACAGATGGGCGGTATGTCTATATGAGAGGCCCTGCACCGGGCAGCGATATGCCTAACGAATATACCTTAATGCCGACCAATATGCTGCACACTTTCCCGGCGAATGCTTTCAAGGACGTGGAGCTTCAAGAGCCGTTTTCATTCACCAAAGGCTGCCGGACAATGAAGATTAAAAGACGTCAGCCGCACCCCATCAAGCTTGAAACCATGCTCTTTGACCTTGAAAATGATCCCGGGCAGGAAAACCGGATAAACGACCCTGAAGCAGAAGAAAAAATGGTAAATCACCTCATCCGGCTTATGGAGGCTTCAGACGCACCGCCGGAGCAGTATGAACGACTTGGGCTCAAAAAAGAAAAATAAGTGGCAGATCTTTCCCGTCTCACCGGGCCTGCACATAAAAAGTACCCATCCGGCAGACCCAATGTCAGATAAAGACTCCTCGCTGTTAAGGAGCGATTTATCAGCAATGCGTCCGGCGGATGGGATTGCAAAATAAACAAAAAGTTTCTTATTGCCAGCCGCTCCTGGCGCCTGGCCCTCCGAGCGGAATCGGTCCCGCAGGCCAACGGAACCCGAGCATCATAGCCGTATTAACGTCTTCCGCCGTTGCGATTCCTTCCTGGACAATCTTCAGGGCCTCACGCCTGGCCGCCCCCATAATACGATTGCCAATAAAACCCGTGTCTCCAGGCACATCCTTCACCCGAACCGGGGTCTTGCCCATGCTCTTGCTGAGCTCTTCTATCAAGACAATCACATCTTCCGTAACTTCCGGAGTATAAGTCACCTCGACAAGCTTCATGATATTGGCCGGGCTAAAAAGATGCATGCCGATAAAGCGGTCTTTGCGGTCTGTAGCCGCGGCCAGATCAGCGATGGTGTACATGGAAGTGTTGCTGGCGAAAACAGCTTCTTTTTTAACGATTTGATCCAGTTCTTTGAAAACAGCCAGCTTCAGGTCCTTGTTCTCTATGGCCCCGTCCGCGCCGCCGCCGATGGCTTCGATAATCAGATCACAATCCTTCAAATCCTCGACTTTGGTCGTGAACGTGAGCCTGGCCAGAGCCTGGTCCATCTCCTCCTGCGTGTATTTGCCGAGTTTGACGCCGCCCTTGAGGCCAAACCTGCCGTTGATGATCGTGTCTTTTGCTTTTTCGCAAATTTCATCGGTCAGGTCACGGACGATAACAGGATAACCGGCGAGGATTAGCGATTGAGCGATGCCGCCGCCCATGACACCAGCGCCCATGATTCCAATTTTTTTAATGTCCTCCAGTTTCATAACTTCCTCCTTACTTTTTCAATGGATTAAGCGGTGGTTGTGACAATCCGCTGCTGATAAGCTCAAGCCTCTGATCCGGACTCTTCCTCATTTAAAGATACAAATTACTTTCTTTAAAATTAAACAAATCCTGCTTACTTTAACAAATTAAGGGCGGCAAAACAAATTTAATATCCTGATCGTTCAAACATGATGCTGTGGTGTGTTCTGCATGTTTTTCAAACTATGAAAGACGAAAAACATCCTTGCCTGGCCGACGAATATTTACAAATATCATTATTTTTTTTCAATATAAAAATGAATTTTATCAAAAATAACCGGTGCGGCTGATAGTCCTCGCAAGCAGATTTTTTTCCGCCTCACCTAGATCCAATAATTGCCCGCCAACGTCAACTGACAGATGATACCCGGAGTATTGATTATTAGACCTGATTTTGATAAATTGGTGAACCAAGAATAACCGCATTGTTGTATTTTTCCCTGCTTTTTAAAGCAAGACCGCGAAAAGGCAGATCGATCCTTGACAAAGCAGGTAAATTTTTAATCCGCCGTAAAAAAATAAGGATATTTCCCATGAGTACAGAAGCACCGGAACTTCCCATGTCTAAGCCAGAGGATGTCGGGATTTCATCAGACAGGTTAAGCAGGATTCCCTCGGCCATGCAGCGATATATCGATCGCAAGCTGGTGCCTGGAGTAGCAACTCTTGTGGCCCGCCAAGGCAAGGTGGTTCACCTTGATGCCCAGGGCTTCAGGGACGTGGATGCCCAAAAGCCCATGGAAACCGACACCATTTTCCGCATTGCCTCTATGACCAAGCCCATAACCTCGGTAGCCCTGATGATGCTCTTTGAGGAAGGTAACTTTTTACTCTCCGACCCGGTGAGCAAATGGATACCCGAGTTCTCCGACCCGATGGTGGCCCTGCCTGTGCCGCCCGGAATCACGTCCGCCGGACCCTGGAAAACCGTTCCCGCGGAACGGCCCATTACCATCAGGCACCTTTTGACCCACACCGGAGGGCTGGCCGGAGCCTACCGAGGTTCAATGATCAACGAATTTCTTAAAATCCAAAAACCTCAAAGCCGCCAGGAGACTATCGGTAACTTTGTAAAGCGATACGCCAAGCTGCCGCTCAACAGCCACCCGGGTACGGAATGGAATTATTCCCGGTCCACTTGTGTAGTGGGTCATCTGGTCGAAATATTATCGGGAATGACGCTCGACGAATTCTTTCAGGAACGTATTTTCAAACCGCTTCAAATGGTTGACACGCACTTCTATCTTCCGGAAGAAAAGCTGAACCGTTTCGCCGCCCAATACACGCCCGACGAAAACGGCCAGATCAAACTTCAGGATGCCCCTACTCCGAACAGCGTTTTCGTAAGAGAGCCGCATCTTTATTTCATGGGGTCGGGCGGATTGGTCTCCACGCTGTCAGATTATTTCCGATTCAACCAGATGATGCTCAACGGTGGAGAATTGGACGGCGTTCGCATACTTGGACGAAAGACCGTAGAACTTATGACCAGAAATCACATCGGCGATCTTCCTGTTTGGCTGACCGGACACGGAATAGGATTCGGGCTGGGGTACGCTGTGGTTATGAACAATGATCACATCAATAGCCTTAACGGCAATCAGCCCGGCCCTCCCAACTGGTCAGTGGGCACTTATACCTGGGGCGGGGCCTTCTGCACTTATCAGTGGGTTGACCCGGTTGAAAAACTCACAGGTATTTTAATGACCCAAGTCCGACCCTATGCGCACCTGAATATACGGCACGAATTCATCGTGCTGGCCAATCAGGCTATTACGGATTGAGGCTTACTAGCGACCTCTCAAAAACTTTGCCCTTCAGGCGTCGCTTTTGAACACATTAACAGGGGCGGGGAGTTTGTGAAAATCCTGGTTCAAAAATTATTCTTTTAGACATTTATTTTAATTTTAATGCATATTTTTATATAGTTACATCTAATATATAATAAATAACATTATATATTTATTCAGGGGTTAAATCTGCAGAATAAATTTCTTGACAACCCTGACCGGGCATACTATTTTATATTATCCTTTTTCAGACTAACATACCTGCGTTTTGCGCCACCAAAGATGGCGCCACGGCCTTAAGCTAAGGCCCGTATTTCTCTTTGCCATAGGGAGATTGCTTGACATAAAAATATCTATTTTTCAATATTTTATAACGTACTCCTAAAGGAAAAAATTAAATAACATCAGCCGAAGGTTTTTTTTGGTGAAATGACATCCTTATTATAAAAAATTCGTCATCAGGAGGAAAACGCATGGGCCAGACTAAAAAGTTGATCAAAGCAGGTATCGGGATAATATGTATCTCCCTGCTCCTAACGGCAGCTTTGAACACGGTTCTTGCCGGCCAAGAGGAGGAAAAGGTCACAACATGGGTATGGACCAAGGACAACCCCAAGCCTGTATGGTGGAAATGGGAGCAAGGCACAGAAAAGGCGGTGCGCGGCGGATATATACACGCGGCTTCAACTAATTATATCGGGTTGATGAATCCCAATCACTGGCCTGTCCTGGACTGGGTTTCTATTACCAACATGTATGAGGGCCTGGTATATATTGATGGTGATTATAAACCCACGTTTCTCTGGCTGGCCGAGTCTTATAAGTACCCTGACCTGGTTACATGCATCATGAAGCTTAGAAAAGGCGTCAAATTTCACGACGGGACTGACTTTAACGCCGAAAGCGTCAAGTACCTGATCGACTACATTAAGAACAAGAGGAATGGGTGCTGGACCAGGGCCTGGATCGAGCCGATCAAATCGATTGAAGTAGTTGATGAATACACGGTCAAATGGCATTTCAAGCGGCCGTGGGCCGGTTTTTTGGGCATGATGGCCACCACGCCCGGCTATATGATATCGAAGAAGGCCCTTGAGGGTGATGTGGCCATGAAGGAGGCGAAAAAAATTGAACGAAAATTGAAAAGAGCCCGGGCGCAAGCAGATAACCTGAGCAAGAAAGCGCGGCAGGCGGCTGCCCGGGGGGGAGAGCAAGCGAAAAAAGCGGCTTCTGCAGCGGAAGAAGCGAAAAGGAAAGCGGCTGACCTGAAAAAACAGCTAGTCCTCCTGAAAGTGAAGGCTCAAGGGGCCAAGAATGTAGACACCAACCCGGTTGGTTCAGGCAGGTACATGCTTGAGAAGGCCAGCCCGGGCAACTACCTGAGGCTCAAGCGCAACCCCAACTGGTGGTTTGGCCGCACCATCGGCCGCCCGGACATGCCATATCCGGACGGAATCATGATTTATGTTATCCCGGATGAATCTATACGGTTAGCCAACTTAAGGGCCGGCAAGATCGATTATATGGGCCTCAGCCCCACGCAGTTTGAAGCCATAAAAAAAGACCCCAAGTTTTATGTCACCAGCCAAATAGGGAACCACCTTGTGGCCCTTAACTTCAACCATGTCAAGGGGCCGTGCAGAGACATCCGGGTGCGCAAGGCCATTTCCCATGCTATTGATCGTAAAGCCTTGCTTCAGGGGCTGCAGATGGGCCAAGGCATTATCGCCAGTTGCATGTATCATTCAACACACTGGTGCCACAACCCAAATCTTAAACCAGTAAGCTATGATCCAGAACTTTCCAGGAAGCTTTTAGCCGAGGCCGGCTATAAAAAGGGTTTGACCATAAAAGGATACATGGGGTCAGAAACCTGGCAGGTGAACTTGACCGAGGCTGTCAAATCCATGCTGGCGGGCGTTGGAATCACTTGGAAAGTGGATTCCCTGGACGCGGCGGCCGGTTCCGATCGAGCAAAGAACTTGGAATATGATCTGGCCGGCGGCGGCTGGGCCTATATCAAAGAACCAGACATGATAGCTACCGGTCTTTATCATCCAAACGGAGGTTTCAACTACGGCAGGTTCAAAAATCAGGAAGTCATTAAACTCATCGAGGCAGGCAAAAAAGAACTGAATATGAAGAAACGGCAGAAAATTTACTGGAACCTTGAAAAACTGCTGTACGATAATTACGCAGATGTTTGGTTGTGGTATCCCATCATCAATGTGGCCAGGCGTAACGTCCTGGTTGGTTATGACGCTAAGTTACACGCTCAAGGCGGAGAGGCTTACTGGTTTACGCATCCAGGCTGGTTTAAAGACGGACACCGATAAGTCCGAACTGGACTTTGAGACCTTTTAAAGGCTTTCTCTTTCGGCTGAATCCATTGTCGGCTCGAAATTACTCATTTTACAGAGATGTTAAGGACTAAGTTAATCCGCTTTTTTCATCCGGACTTTCTTGAAATCCGGATGTACGGGAGGGACTAACAGTACGGCAATTACTCCAGCAAGCATAAATGAAGCCGCAAACAAAATCAGCGGAAACGTATATCCACCTAAAAAATCAAAACAAAAAGCACCAAAAATCGGACCCAAGGCATTGGCAGTCAGCCGGAAAGGACTGGCCATACTGAAGATGGTTCCCAGCGAGGTCCGGCCGTAAAATTCCGCCCAGATCAGCGGCAAGAGAGGCATCATCCCGCCCCTGAACAAGCCAAAAAAAACTGCAAATACAAATATGATCCCTCCCTCCCGGACAACCCAAAAAAGAGAAATTATCAAGACAGCGAGAATGGTTAAAATAGCGGCCAGGAGATATTTAATCTGGATTTTCTCCGCGATAAAACCCATTAAAAGTCCTCCGACAGCACCTGAAGCCGCAGCGATGCTTAAAACAAAAACGGCTGACTGAGTTGAAATCCCTTTATCGGTCAATAGAGGGAAGAGATGAAAATTAATGCCTGCTCCGCTGAATAAAATAAGACATGACACCATAACAAGCAGCCAGAAGGCCGGAGTGCGAAGCGCCTGCTCGCGCGTCCATGGATGTCTTTCTCTTTGTTCGAGGGCGCTTTCGGTTTCGTCCAAAGATACATCTTCATTCCCGCCCAAGCCTTTATCCGGGACCTTTCCGTCTGGCAGCAAACCGATATCTTCCGGTTTTCTTTTAAGGAAAAGTAAAGAAGGAATAGCCGACAAGAGGAAAACCGTCAGGCCAAGGCCACCCCAAGCCATGCGCCAGCCCACGGAAATAATCATGAATTGCACGAAAAGCGGGAAAACCGCGGTTCCGGCACGGCTGCCCAGGAGGGCGATTCCCATGGCCCTCCCCCTTCGCCGGGAAAACCAGTTGGAAACAGTTACCGAAATGACAAGGCTCAGTATACCGACAGCGATCATCCTTGCCATGCCAAAAAAGAGATAAAGCTGCCACGGGTGGACGAGAAAGGACAGGGCCATAAGACCGGCGCTCAGCAGTAGAACCCCGAAAAAAGCCACCATTCTGGGTCCATGTCGATCCAGGATCGGGCCGAAAAATGGCGAGACGATGCCGCCGCCTATGGAACCAAAGGTGATAGCACCGGTAATTAAGGATCTGTTCCAGCCGAATTCTGAAGCCATGGGCTTGAGAAAGATTGACAGGATGTTTTGAAAAGCCCCTGCCTCGGTGAACCCGATAAGAAAGGTAACGCTGACGATCACCCATCCGTAAAACGGCTTCCGTGTTACATGGAACCAGGATTGTTTTCTCGCCTTGATCATGTTGCGTCTCAGTTCTACTGAATGCCTGTAAATCAAACCGGGCTGATCTTCAGGCTCATCGAACTCATTAAGCCGGCGGACTTTATGTTTTTAATAGAAAAGTCAAGGCGGACATGGCAATGCACAATCCGCCCAAAGCGAAAGCGCCGACCAGAAAGGCTCCAGTCGCATCCACCAGAATACCCATGATGAAGGGGCCGGTGAACCCGCCGATTTCCGCCACACAAAAAAACATGCCCCCGGCTGCCCCCATATGCTTCGTGTCTATTTCAGGGCTGTCCATCAAAATGAGAATCATCAAAGGCATGAAACAAGAAGCGGACAAGCCGAACAGTAACAGCCCCAGGGTAAGGAAGACTCCGGAAGCGATAACGATAATAAAAATGTTTATCGTGGTCCATAAAGCAAAAAAGGCGATAATCCGTCCCCTTAAATGGGCGGGCGACAGACGAGGGACCAGGAGGACCGCAGGCATACCGGCCGCTAAGGGGATGGATGCGGCAAAACCAGCTTCTGAGGCTGAAAGTCCCCGAGTCTCCAAAATTTTTGGAAGCCAGCTCGAAAAGCCGTGGCCGATGGCAAAAGAAAAAAGCGCCATGATGAAAAGAAGTTGAACGTTTCGCACCTTGATAAGCCCGGCAAAGACCTTCCCTATTTTTTCCTTGGTCTCGGCCCGTATTGACGGTATGTCTTCAGCAAGCAGCCACCACAGCGCTCCAATGACCAAGGCCAGCAAACCATAGCAAAGAAAGGCGAATCTCCAACTGTTTCCCACCAGAGGCATTACGAAGCTGTTGGTGAGCGCCAGGGCCAGAAAACCGCCTATTCCCGGCCCGATCATGTATATACCCACCGCTGTACCTCGCTCTCTGCCGCTGAACCACTCTGAAATGGCTTTTGGGCCGCCGATAGATATCATGGGGCCCCCGGCACCGAACAAGGCCACACATACCAGCATACTTATAAAACCACGAGAGAAAAATCTAAGCCCGGCGGAGAAGCTCATAATCAAAGCACCGGCCAGAAGACACTTACGGATACCCCACCTGTCGAGAATGGCCCCGGCCGCCAAGGCGGAGGGAATGTATGTCAGCTGCCAGGACCCCAGGATGAATCCCATCTGTGAATAAGAAATACTGAGGTCTCTCAATATCGGGGTCACCAGAGGAAATATGGACCTGGAGATAAGCCCAAAGGATGCATAAAGGAGCCACAGGAGGGCAAGAATCACCCAGCGATATCGGCGCTGGTGGAATGCCGGCTTGTGCTTTCTACGCGAGATTGATTCGGGAGCAGAACTTGATTTATACGAAATCTCTGCTGTGTTCATTAAATCCTGTCGCTCTCTTTTCGTTCCTTTGGTGGTAAAGATTAGGTTTCAATATTCTGTTCATTGATATTGTTTATCTCTTTTTGAACCCAATCGCAAACATCAAAAGCAAATACAGGCGATTCTCCCACCGGCCAATTGCCAAACACAGATAAAGAAGGCGGGTGTAAAGTTCTTATAAAAAACAGAAGAAGGCATATAAACCCATATAACAAACCGCCTGCTTCATGAGCGGGATACTCCATGAACCGTTTCTAAAAAACAACCGATACGATCGTGACAACCGTCATAACAATGCAGGACCTCGTAAAACTTCGTTCCTTGATTGGCCTCATTATCAGGCTTAATTTTAAGTCCTCAAAAAATTGGTAATATTCCTGCGGGTTAATTTCTTACTTTCCGTGATTTCAACAAAGCCATCGGCTTTGCCGAAGCCCCAATATTTCAATTTCTTATTGGCGGCTAACAGTGAATTGTGGTATATATTGCCATCGACCTATGAAAATATTAAACTTAAATATTGAATTAACCTGGGAATTATCGCTGTTAAATTAAAGAAAAAATCCCATGTTTCATTGGGAAAGCATGCTCGTACGTAATAACATAACAACAGGAAGACGAAAATTCATAGCCGAAAGAATATCAGGCATATTACGAGGACTCAAATTCAAGCCTGACAAAGAGATAGGTCAAGAGGTGATATTTTACAGAAATCTCAAGTTCAGCGTCGGTATTTTTTTCAGAAAATACCATGACGCGAGGATTAAATGCCGCTGAACATACAACTTTCTGAACTTGTGGATATGGAGTCGCCGGACAAGGTGCTCAAAGAAGCACTTTTTATTCTTCAATTAATTGATCAGGATTTCAATCTCGGTCCGATAACATCCGCATTTCATAAAACAGTCGGCCTTTACAAGGGAGAATGGCCTGCGTATCAGGCCTGTAATACCGAGTTTCACGACCTCAGGCACGTGACTGACACTTTTCTGGCCATGGCGCGCCTTATCCACGGGGCCGTGGTTGACGGTGAGACATTCAGCCAGCGGCAGATAAATCTGGCTCTCATAGCCACGCTTCTGCATGACGCCGGATACATCCAAAAAAAAGATGAACATAAAGGCACAGGCGCGCAATATACCGCTCAACATGTCCAGCGAAGCATAGCATTTTTAAAACACCACGGAACGGAATACGGATTATCCCCGGAAGACAGCGCCGAAGGTCGGCTCATGATTCTATGCACTGACCTGGCTGTGAATATCTCGACAATTGAATTTCCTTCTCATGAGGTTGAGCTGCTCGCTAAAATGCTGGGAACCACGGATCTGCTTGCCCAAATGGCTGACCGCACCTATCTTGAAAAGCTGCTCTTCCTCTATTATGAATTCAAAGAGGCCGGAGTTGGCGACTATCAGAATGAGCTGGACCTTCTTCATAAAACCCTTGGGTTTTATGATTTTATCGCTCACCGCCTTGAAATAACGCTGGGGGCTGCACAACGTTTTATGAATTCACATTTCAAAATAAGGTGGAATATTCAGGCTAATCTCTACCAGGAGGCAATTGAAAGGCAAAAAAAATTTTTGGAAAAAATCCTTGGAATGCCAGATCACGACCCGCGCCTCCATCTGAAACGGCACGGAATTGTAGATAAAGTCCGCCAAGTTTACCGGGAAAAACCAAAAAAAGATGAAACATTTTAGAAGCTGCCCACTGGTGAAGCCTATCCTTATCACCAAATCCGAAATGCAACAGAGACGACACTTTTATTAAACCAGGCCGTTTCGATCAAATATTCCAAATGAGAATGAGTTCAGCTTAAAGACGAAATTATTAAAGGCCTATAATTACCGGTTGCAATAAAGCCTTACTCACCATTTATGTGAAAAGGACTCGTACTGAAGGGACATGCAGTTTATGGCTCCATAGAATTCCATGTAAGCAATGATTTGACCGCGTATAAAGCATCCTGCATTGTTTCAAACACAGGCATGCCGGCCTCCCGGAAAGCAGCAAAAACTTCAATTTTATTTTTTTCAAGCTCGATATCATTTTCAGTGAATCTGGAAAAAACAGGGATGACAGGTTTCCTCATTGCTTGCGCAGTTTCGATGATGAGCCGCATCATATCTAAAAGCTTTTCCGGTTTCAGGGTGCGAGTGTATTCCAAATAAAAGAAGG
>CAZVRN010000055.1:0-11866 GCA_964629485.1 uncultured Thermodesulfobacteriota bacterium
GCAGAGCCTCGAATCAATTTACCCATTCCAGGGCAGAGCCCTGGAACGAGGGGAAAATAAATAATTTTGATGTGTTAGGGCAGAGGGGCAAGGAATCTGTTATTCCACATGAAAAATTCAAATCCGGTCCTCTGCCACCTCCAACAATCTCAATAACCTTTCGTGAATATTGTCAAACCCGCCGTTGGACATGATCAGGACGACATCTCCGGGGCGGAGGCGCCCGCTCAGGTCTGCCAGGATGCTGTCCGTATCCGGGAAGTAATGGGCTTTCAGTCCCTTTTTCTGTAAGTCACGCACCAGTTGAGCGGAAGAGAACTGCTCTTTTTCAGGGACCTTCTTGAGGTCGGGCGGTTCACGGATGAGAATTTCATCCGCCCGGTCGAAAGAGGCGGCGTAATCCGCCTGAAAGACCTTGCGGCGGCTGGTGTTGGTTCGCGGCTCAAAAACGGCCATTACTCGGGCTTTGGGGTAGGCGAGGCGAACAGCGGCCAGGGTTTGCTTGACCGCGGTGGGGTGGTGGGCGAAATCATCGATGACCGTCACACCGGCCCTGACGCCGCGCACCTCCTGCCTCCGGTGGATGCCCTTGAAAGTGGACAAGCCTTTTTGAAGTGTCTCAGGTTCAAGGCCGATCCAGCCCAGGGCGGCTGCTGCGGCGAGGGTGTTGAGGACATTATGCGCGCCGGGCATGGGGCAAAACAGGGGCAGGGATTTTCGATCAGGAGTGAGGAGTTCGAATTCAGTGCCCTGGTTTTTTGCCTTCAAATGAACTGCCCGCCAGTCGTTTTGCTTGTTCAGACCGTATGTCATGATTGATGCGGCGGTCTGCCCGGCTGTCTCCCGGACAAGCGGGTCGTCCCCGCAGGCAACAAGCAGGCCCTTGGCCGGGATGAGCCTAACGAACCGGCTGAAGGCGTCCCTGACGGCGTCGAGGTCCGGGTAGATATCAGCGTGATCGAACTCCACGCTGGTCAGGATGCCCACTTCCGGAGCATAATGTATAAATTTAGGGACCTTGTCGAAAAAGGCGGTGTCGTATTCATCGCCTTCCAGCACGAACCACTCCCCGGAGCCCACCTTGTAATTGCGTTCATAGTTTTTCAGGATGCCGCCGATCATAAATCCCGGGTCCAGACCGGCTGTCTCAATCAGCCAGGCGGCCAGTGAAGAAGTGGTGGTTTTACCGTGAGTGCCA
Organism: uncultured Thermodesulfobacteriota bacterium; assembly: GCA_964629485.1. Taxonomy (GTDB): domain Bacteria; phylum Desulfobacterota; class Desulfarculia; order Adiutricales; family JAFDHD01; genus JAFDHD01. Next base: position 1,199 of record CAZVRN010000055.1, read on the forward strand.
GTCACGACCAGCGGTTTCCGGCCGCTGAGAAATAACATCCTGAGAGTCTGAGGAAACGAGAGATAATGCAGCCGCAAGGCGGCCAGGGCTTCAGCCTCCGGATTGAAGCGGGTTACCACATTACCGACCACGACCAGGTCCGGCCCGTAACTTAAGTTTTCCCCGCTGTAACCGGACATGACCGGAATACCCAGCCCGTTCAGAAAATCGGACATGGGCGGATAGACGCCGGCGTCCGAGCCGGTCACTTTATAACCCTTTTCGATCAGCATCCCGGCCAGGGCTCCCATGCCCGTACCGCAGATACCGATCAGGTGGATGGTTTCGAGTTTTGGCGGCAGGCAGTTTAAACCCGCATCAAGCTCAAGTGTGTTCATCTTCCGGTTCATGATTCAAAGCTAGGCCAGCATACCATAAAACGGCCTGAACTTGGATATTTATAACATGGCTGACAATGAGTCTGGCTAAAGGGTGAAATTCTCAAGGGGTCTTTGCCGAACAGAACTTGACTTTATCCCGGCGCCTTACTATGATTTTTTATTGTTTAATATTTCACACGAATCAGGAAGTTCAGACTATGGATCTCCCGGTTTTAGATGACCTGGAAAACCAGCTTGGCTATAAATTTACAGATCGGTCCCTGCTCCTGACGGCTCTCAGGCATCGCTCTTATATCCACGAGTCACGAGCAGAGACCAGGGAGCGGCAAAACCTGGATGATAACCAGCGGCTCGAATTTTTAGGCGATGCGGTATTGTCGCTCAGCATCAGCACCCTGCTTTATAAAGCCTTCCCAAAGGAGAGGGAAGGCGAGTTGTCCAAGATGAGGGCCGGCCTGGTTAACGAAACACAACTGGCTAATATTGCTAGACAAATTGGAATTGCCCCCTGCCTGGCCCTGGGCCGGGGCGAGGAAGCCACCGGGGGGCGGGATAAAAATTCCATCCTGGCCGATGCTTTTGAAGCCGTCCTGGCTGCGATCTATCTCGACGGCGGTTTTGCCGCGGCTACCAATGTGGTTAAGTGTCTTCTGGGCGACCTGATTGCGAAATCTTCCACCCAGGACTTCCTGAAGGATTACAAGACAAGGCTTCAGGAGATAACTCAGGAACTTTTCAACGAAGCCCCGGTTTATCGCCTCGATGAAGCAAAAGGCCCAGATCACTCCAAGACCTTTATGGTGACCTTGACCCTTGGTTCCGAAGAACTGACAGTCGGCCAGGGCCGGAGCAAAAAAGAAGCAGAGCGTTCCGCGGCCCGGGCTGCCTTGCGCATCCTGGAAAATCGAACTAAATCATCCAAGTGACTCCTTTTATTATTCCATTTTTTTTGTCTCACCAGGGCTGCCCCCATCGCTGCCTCTACTGCGATCAGCATCGCTCCGGCGGGCGGCGCGCAGACCCGCTGACGCCGGACAATGTGGCCCGCGGGCTCAAGACCGGCTTGGCTTACAGGCGCCGTAAGCCCGGCGCAAGGGTTGAAGCGGCTTTTTTCGGAGGCACTTTCAGTTCCCTGCCCAGGGGCCGCCAATCCGAGCTGCTTGGCGCCGTAGCTCCTTTTATGGACCAGGGGCTGATCCATGGTATCCGCATTTCCACCCGGCCGGATGCCTTGCCCGCCGACGAAGTGGAATTTTTAAAGGCCATGGGCGTGCGTACCATCGAAATAGGCGCGCAATCCATGGATGATCATGTCCTGAATTTGAGTTGGCGTGGCCATACCTCTTCAGATACACGGGAGGCGGCTCAGCGGGTCAAGGCGGCGGGGCTGGGTTTGGGCTTGCAGCTTCTGCCCGGCCTGCCCGGCGAGGAGACTGACAGCTTGAAGCATACTCTTGAGGCCGTTCTTGAACTCGCCCCGGATGAAGTTCGTCTTTATCCGGCCCTGGTCGTCAAAGGTACGGCCCTGGCTGATTTATACCTGAAAGGCGCGTATCAGCCCCTGTCCATTAAGGAGGCCGTGGACATATGCGCCTTTATGTACAAGCGCCTGGTCCGGGCCGGGGTCACGGTTACCCGCATCGGGTTGCAGGCCAGCGCGGAACTGGAAGAGGGACTTCTGGCCGGTCCGTATCACCCTGCTTTGGGTCATTTGGTAAAGGCTGAAGTTTTTTATCAGGCCATGGTCATGGCCTTAAGCATCAAACCGGCTCCAGGCAGTGAAAATACCCTGGCCGTTTCGCCCCGTGACATCTCGCAGGCCCAGGGACACGCACGCTCAAACCTGGCCAGGCTAAGGGCACGGTTCGGCCCTTTGGCCCCCGGGATCAAGCCTGACCCGCGCCTTGGCCGGGGAGAATTTCAATGGCAGGGCCGGACGTTTTCAATTTATTCCTGATCCGGGGGCGCGTCAGGGGAAAAATCATGTTTTCAGGAAGTAAAAACTTGTATAATATTTTGAGATACAATGACGAAGGAGCCTGAACATCGTTCCGGCTTGGTGGCCATCATCGGCGCGCCAAACGTGGGGAAATCCACTCTGCTTAACCGTATCCTGGGGCAGAAGGTGGCCATCACCTCGGCCAAACCCCAGACCACCCGCCATCGTATTCTTGGAGTCCTGACCATGCCCGGGGCACAAGTCATTTTTTTTGATACTCCGGGCATTCACCAAGCCGGAGGCCTGCTTAACAAAGTCTTGCTCCGGCAGGCCCTGTCAGCAATGTCAGACGTGGATGTCATCCTGTTTATGGTGGAATCGGGTCAAAGGCAGGAAGATCAAGACCTGGTGCTCAAGGCGCTTCAGAACCAGGACCGGCCTGTCGTTCTGGCTATCAATAAAATCGACCGGATAAAAAAATCAGATTTACTGCCTTTAATGGAATTTTTCAGCCGCACCCTGCCTCTGGCCTCCCTGGTGCCTATTTCCGCCCTGACCGGGGAGGGGGTGCCCAAACTTCTGGAGGAAATAGTGGCCCTGCTCCCGGAAGGACCGCAGTATTACCCGCCTGATACCATAACCGACCAGCCGGCGAGGCTCATCGCCTCGGAGATGATCCGGGAGCAGGTTTTCAACCTGGCCAGGCAGGAAATACCTTATTCAACCGCGGTCACGATCGAGGAATTCAATGAAGATCGCCCGGACCTGACTCGGATCAGGGCCGTTATTCATGTGGAAAGGAATTCTCAAAAAGGAATCATCATCGGCAAAAAAGGGGCCATGCTCAAGCAAATCGGCTCAGCGGCCCGTAAAGATATCGAACGTCTGACCGGGACCAAGGTTTTCCTCGATCTTTTCGTGCGGGTGGAGAAAAACTGGAGCCGTGATCCCCGCGCTATGCGCCGTTTTGGTTACGAGTGAGCACATCCGCCGGCTGGTTTTTAAGATGTCTCCGGATAGGGTGTTTGCGATTTCAATACCGGGGATGAGACGAAAAAAAGTTAACCGAAACCTTGATCGGTTTCGGTTAACTTGAAAAAGGGGAAAAGAGCAGTGGTATTTTGATTTTGGGTACAGCATTTTCGAGGCTGCACCAATGAATACAGCAAGTTTCTTGCCAATTCTTGGCCCTTCGTTGTTATTAATTCTTAATTAGTTGATATTTATGAATTTATTCGTTCAGTCCCTTAAATAACGCCTTCTGTTTTTGACGCCGCCTAGTACAAAAATTTGTACTTTTCGCGGCCCCTCAAGTGTCAATATCCATAACATATTGTTTTTATTACCTTATACTTGGTTCAGAAAATAGAACCCTGGCCCCGGCAAGGCCGGGAGATTAAATCAGATTATATTTCTTCAACTTATACTGCATCACGTTTTTCTTGATGCCCAGCAGGGAAGCCGCGTGCGCCTGAACATGGTTCGCCCTGGTCATGGCTCGTTCGATCATCTTTTTTTCGATGGCCTCCAGTGCTTCATTTAACTGAACTTGGGGCGGAATAAATTTATCAAATTCAGACAGTTTGACCGTAGATTGAGGCCCGGTCTCCTCATTAACCAGTTCTTCGGGCAGATCTCCGGGCTGAATAGTTTGATTCGGGCAGAGTATTACGGCCCGCTCGATCACGTTTTCCAGCTCTCTTACGTTCCCCGGCCAGGGATAAGCATAGATATAACGCATGGCTTCCGGGGAAACCTTCATATCCTGGCGCCCGCTTTTTTCGCTGTATATGCGGACAAAGTGGTTCACCAGCAGGGGAATATCGTCGGTTCTTTCTCTGAGCGGCGGCAGGTGAAGATGAATGACATTGAGACGGTACAAGAGGTCTTCCCGAAAAAGCTTTTCAGCCACTTTTCGTTTAAGGTCCTGGTTTGAAGCGGATACCAGCCTCACATCCACCTTGATGGTCCTGTTTCCGCCAAGCCGCTCGAACTCCCGTTCCTGAATAACGCGCAGTAGCTTGGCCTGGAGCGACAGAGGCATGTCCCCGATTTCGTCGAGGAAAAGGGTTCCCTTGTGGGCGATTTCAAAACGCCCCTTGCGTCTGTCAACCGCCCCGGTAAAGGCCCCCTTTTCATGGCCGAAAAGCTCGCTTTCAAGGAGGGTTTCGGGCAGGGCGGCGCAGTTGACCGTGATAAAGCGCTGGTCGCGGCGGGTCTGGTTGCCTTGGTGGACCGCCCTGGCGATCAGCTCTTTTCCCGTACCGCTCTCGCCGGTTATCAGGATGTTGGCCTGGGTATCGGCTACCCGTTCGATCATACGGAAAATATCCTGCATGACCTTTGTTTTTCCGATGATGTTCTCAAACTGGTACCTCTGCCTCAGTTCCTGTGTCAGAGCTTTATTTTGCCGGACCAGGTTGTGCATTTCCAGGGCCTTGCGGATGGTCAGCATGAGCTCTTCATTCTGGAAGGGCTTGGTAATGTAATCAAAAGCCCCGGCTTTCATAGCCTGCACCGCCTTTTCCACTGTGCCAAAGGCGGTCATAACGATTACCGGCTGCTCAGGTTTGACCTGGCGAATTCTCGCCAGCAGTTCTATACCGTCCATCTTGGGCATCTTCATATCGGTCAGAACAAGGTCCAGGTCTGATTCTTCAATAATTTCCAGGGCCTGTAAGCCATTTTCCGCGGTAAGAACCTCATAGCCCTGTTCCGACAACAGGGTGCTCATTACGACCAGATAATTCTTTTCATCATCTACAACAAGAATTGTTTCCATCTGTTTATACCTGTTATAAGCCTTATAAACGCTTTTCACCCGGGAGGGACCAGCCTTCAAGCCTGCTGAACCGGAAGGCGGATAACCACACGCGCGCCTCCGCTGGCAACCGGTTCGATGACAATTTCTCCTTTATGGTTTTGAATGATGTTCTTGACAATGGCCAGCCCCAGGCCGCTCCCCTTGTCCTTGGTGGTAAAGAAGGGGTTGAATATTTTATCAAGCGTCTCAGGCTCAATACCCTGGCCTGTGTCACTGATTACCACCTCGGCCATGTTCCCGTTCTGTCCGGCCGCCCCGGCGGTTTTTATATAGATTGTGCCTCCGTCCGGCATGGCCTGAATAGCGTTGAGAAGTATATTGAGAAAGGCCTGGTAAAGCTGGTCCGGGTCAGCCTGAATGTTAACCGGTCCGCTATAGCGGCGGATAACTTTGATACCCTCCCTTTCCAGTTCGGAAGAGAGGTAATATAAGTTTTTATCAAGGATGTCCTTAAGACTGGCCGTCGTTATCTTGGGCACCTTGGGCCGGGCGAAATCCAGGAATTCAGTCACAATTTCGTTAAGACGCTTTGACTCCTCGACAATCACATCGGAAAGCTGGTTGTTCGGTTCATACTGCTTGAGCTTGTCGCGGAGTATTTCCGCGGTACTGCTGATGATGCCCAGGGGGTTGCGGACCTCGTGCGATACAGCGGCGATCATCTGGCCCAGGCTGGCCAGCCGCTCAGATTGATGCAGCTTTTCCTGAAATCGGCGGCGTTCAGCATTGTGCTCTTCGATAATTTTTTCAGCCCGTTTTACTATCTGGCGCAAAACAATGAACAACAGGGTCATGACCAGAAGTGATGTCACGATACTCAGGTACTGAAAGTTGACAATCTCCGCGTAATCTTTTGTCAGGTCTTGATGGATTTCAAAAACACCCATGACGTAGCCTTCCGAACCGTCAGACATTTCCCGCCGGATCGGAGAAAAGGTTTGGAGTATCCGGGTTTGGCCGAAACGAATAAAACGGCCGAAGCGGCCGGGATGCGTGATCAGCGTGGATGTTGACTCGCCCTTTAAGGCGGCTTTGTAAGCCTCGGATGTCTGACCCGTAGTCCCGATCAGAGAAGGATCGGTACTGTATATGATCATCCCGTCAAAATCATAAATATTGACCCTGTCAATTGTAAAGCCGTGTATGGACCGGCGCACCAGCCTGTCCATGAGCTCGTACTGGAATCTTTCCCTGAGATGAACGCTGGTATAACCGTATGAGAGAATGACATTTATAAACTTCTGAGACACCTGGCGGTTCAGGTACTTCGCCACCAGATTGGCGTAATCTTCATTTTCACTCAAGAGCATGTTTTTGGCTTGTTGGGAAATTATGAGGCTCAGAAAGATAGTGAAAACTAAAATGACAAAGAAGCCGGAAAACGAAAAATACCTGACTATGCGTTTGGGCTGGACACTCTTTTGATTATCTTCGACTTTTTTGTTTGGGCTCGCCCTCTGCTCCGTGTCGGTCTCGATTTTGTCATCTTTGGGGATCATGATCTGATTATATTAATTAAAGGATATATTTTTTCTTGCGACGAGATTTTTTTTCGAATTCATCCTTATAGGATTTGAATTCTGGATGACCCATGAGGCCGTATGTATATTTTTTACTCAATTCTACTCCCGGCTGGTCAAATGGATCAATCTCATACAGGTAGCCGCTGGCTACGGTGGCCACTTCCAGAAAATACATGAGATAACCCATGCTTGCCGGAGTTATTCGCGGGATGCTGAGGGTTATGCTGGGCCGGCCCGCATTAGCCAGGGCTTGAGCCGTGGCCGCCTGTTCAGTCTGGTTCAATTCTCCGAGCGTGTATCCGCCCAGGTAAGACAGGTCCTCGCGCTCCTTGAATATGGACGGGATACGCAGATCGACCCGGAAGGACTTCTGGCCCAAGAAAACCACGACCTTGTCCTGAGGACCCTCCATATAAAGCTGTAGCTGGCTGTGCTGGTCAGTGGTGCCCAGTGCCCTGACCGGTGTCTGGCCGGCGTTAATTTCACGGCCCTTAAGGTTATAACGTTTGCCCAGTGATTCGGCCCATAATTGGCTGAACCATTCAGCAAAACCAGCCAGGGCGTCGGAATAAGGCATCATGACGAGAATGGATCGCCCTTTAAACTGCCGCAAGGCAAAGTTCAGGGCGGCGAAGAGATAGGCCGGGTTGCGCATCATATTGGCCTGAGTGCATGCTTCAGAAGCCTCGGCCGCTCCTTTAAGCAGTTCAACAACGTTTATCCCCGTAACAGCCAGCGGCAGCAGGCTCACCGGCGTGAAAGCGGAAAAACGGCCCCCGACTCCCTTGGGAATTTCAAGAGCGCTGTAATTTTCCTGGTTGGCCAGTTCTCGCAGGAAACCGCGATCAGGGTCCGTGGTAATGATGATGTGGTTCCGGATACTGGACTTTCCCAAGCTCCGGCGCAGGCGGTCGAATATAACCATGAACTGACTAACGACCTCGGTCGTGGTCCCCGATTTGCTGACAATGTTAAAGAAGGTCCTTCTGGGATCTACAAAATTTAAAAGAGTGCTCAGTGTTTCGGGGTCTGCGTTGTCAACCACAAAAAGCCTGGGAAAACGGCGCTTGGATGTTTCCAGCATATTATGATTATAAGGACTCAGCGCCTTAAATAAGGCCCGGGTTCCCAGGGCGGAACCGCCTATTCCCAGCACAACGAAATTTTCCGTCCGTTTTCTGATATCATCGGCCAGGCGGCGTATGGACTTCAGCTCCTGCGTCTGAAAAGGAAGATCGTAAAATGGCAGCTCCCCGTTTTTACGCCTTTGAGTCAGGTCCTTGTGCGCATCAGCCAGTTTTGGCTTTAACTTGTTTAATTCCTCAAGAGTTAAACCCTGGTTCGATTTCAGGATATCGGCCATTACATTGTTATAATCCAGCTCAACCTTGGGTTCTTTCGGGGCAGATTTTTTACTCGTCATCTTTATTCACCTCGATTAGGATGATCTGATTTGGGATTATCAACACCTCTGCTCGGGCAGGAACTTGAGCTTGCGCCCGGCCACTTCCGTTTTTGAAAAAATGTAACCGCTCCGTTGAATAAAATTTAAGCGATATAGTACTTCAAAGTGCATTAAGATATGACTCTTGACAATATCAGCTAATGATTATAGTCTTTTTTTATCAATTTGTCACGGATTGTTACTATGCTTGATAAAACCCTTGACCAATTAGCTGAAAGAATCCTCAGCCTGGATGAGGCTTCTTTAACCCAGCTTCTTCCTCGATATAAAAAGATTATGGAACGGTTTGAGCCTACGAAGGAATGGGAAAAGTCGGTTATCATATTCTTTCTTATCAATTCAGTGCGCGTAAAGAACTCTCTTTTCAATGAAAATATCTTAAAAGGCAAGCAGGATAAGCTTAAAAAGAAAAAAACACCTTCACTGAAACTCATTAAAACCTAGCTTGTTTTTCGCCATTTTTTCATTGTGGAGACCTCTTAAAAATCCGCCATTTTATCGAGATCGCGGAAGGCGACAAAAAGTTCAACTAAAGGGCGATGTTCTTAAGAAGTCTCAGTCAATAATTCAACCGGCAATGTGCATCAAATTGGTTCACTGTGTATGCTCATCTTTGCCTTTTTTATAACCCCTGTTTGACCCGGTCCGGGAGGGATTTTTTTCAGTCCCGCCTGATTTCCCGCTCTCAGCCAAACGCCTTCGCCGGCGGGCAAGCCTTTCCTGAATGGCTTTTTCCCGGCCCCTGTCGGTTGGGTAATAGTACCGCCTGCCTTTAAGCTGGTCAGGCATATGCTCCTGTAAGACCAGGGCTTCATCAAAGTCGTGGGCGTATTTATAGCCCCTGCCGTAATCCAGGTCCTTCATCAGTTTTGTCGGTGCGTTTCTGAGGTGCATTGGCACGGGCAGGGTGCCTCGCTCCCGGGCATCCTTGTGAGCGGCTTTGTAAGCCGTGTAAATAGCGTTCGATTTTTCCGCGGAAGCAAGATACAACGCTGTTTGCGCCAGGGCCAGGTCCCCTTCCGGTGAACCCAGAAGCTGATATGACTGGAGCGCGCTCACAGCCAGCATGAGGGCCACTGGATCGGCGTTTCCAATGTCCTCCGAGGCGAAACGGATCATTCGCCTGAGCAGGTAAAGCGGGGATTCTCCGGCCTCTATCATGCGGGCCAGCCAGTAGAGACTGGCGTCAGGGTCTGAATCCCTGAGGCTTTTGTGGAGAGCGGAGATCAGGTTGTAGTGCTCCTCTCCCGCCTTGTCATAGCGCAGGCTTTTCCTTTGAAGCGCCTCCTCGGCTTCAGCCAGGCCCACCTTTCGCTCGCCGCCCCTGGACGGGGTGATCATCACGGCCAGCTCCAGGGCGTTTAAAAGGGCCCGCGCATCCCCATCGGCCGACTCCAGCAGAAAGGTCCTGGCCTTGGGTTCCAAAACCGCGCCGGTGTTCCCTAAACCCCTGTCCCTGTCGGTCAGGGCCCGGTCAAGGAGAATGGACAGGTCTTTTTCGGTCAAGGGATAAAGCACCAGGACCCGCATCCGGGACAGGAGGGGCGGAATAACCTCAAAAGAGGGATTCTCAGTCGTTGCCCCGATCAGGGTGAGGAGGCCGCTTTCCACGTGGGGCAGAAAGGAATCCTGCTGGGCCTTGTTGAAGCGGTGCACCTCATCCACAAAAAGCACGGTCCGCAGGCGGGCGTACTTTTGATGCTCCCGGGCCTGGCTGATCACCTCCCGAACCTCTTTGACCCCGGAAAGAACGGCTGAAAAGGAGATGAATTCGGCCTCGGCCGCCCGGGCTATCAGTCTGGCCAGGGTCGTTTTGCCCGTTCCGGGCGGCCCCCAAAGAATCAGTGAAACCATCTCCTTGGCCGCGACCAGCCTGCTGAGAAGTTTCCCCGGACCGATAAGGTGCTGTTGGCCTACAAATTCATCCAGGGTTCGAGGCCGCATCCTTTCAGCCAGGGGCGCGGACCCAGGTAAAGATTCAGACTGGTTAAACAGGTCATTCATTTTATCCGGTTTTCCATCACAGGTTAATCGGGCCTGCTGGCTTTAGGCTTTAACTATATCATAAAATTAATAAAATTAATAATGGAAATAAAGATTTAAAGAAAAGAGACAGACCATAAAATGTGAGGGCCATAACTGTCGGGTGAGGTTGTGGCCCGAATACAAAAAGTACTACTTATTGGTATTGACCCTAGCATAGGGTCCGCTGCTCGGCCTTGCCTTGGAAATACTCGCCGGAGCATAGCGAAAGCAACGATTTTCAGGACAAATGGGATAAGCGGACAGTTTATTTGTTGCTAACAGCCCTTTTCCACTCCGGTCAAGATCGGATTTCGGGCTTGTCCAAAAGTCTTTGATTATTTTAAGGAATGATGCGCCTAACCCTCTTGTCTTTCAAAGCGGGTAATGCGGGGAGGCTTGACTGGAGGATAACAATTTCCGCGATTTCAGCAAAATTACTCGTTTTGCAGGGGTTATTTAATCGCGAACGTCAAGCTCTCCATGAAAAAATTGGACCCTGTCGGTTTCAAGGT
>CAZVRN010000056.1:0-11837 GCA_964629485.1 uncultured Thermodesulfobacteriota bacterium
CACCCTCCATGAATTTCATTGATGGCAAAATAACAAAAAATAATGGGACTTTTAATATAACCGGGCAAAATTTTTGTTTCCGGATTCCGGACGATAAAGCCGCGTTGGCTGAAAAATATCAAGGTAAAGACGTTATCGTGGGACTCAGGCCCGAACATATCGTTGTATCTCAGGAGCGTGAAGAGATCGAGCCCGGGACGGGCTTTAAGGCTTCAGTCTGGATGATAGAACCTTTGGGCTCCGAACAACTGTTACATCTTCGCCTTGAAAACGAAGCCACTCTTGTGGCGCGTTTTGATCCCCAGATAAAATTTAAGATAGGAGAAACTGCATATTTCGCGGCCAGGATGGACCGCTCTCATTTATTTGACCGGGAAACCGAAGAAACTATTTTTTAAACACAGTTTGCAAAATAATTGCGGCAAAATACTTTGGCCGGTCAAGTATATGACATGCTCAAAGGTTCACTTACGGGAAAGCTTTTTTTAAAAAATAATTATTTTAGGTTTTTAAAATAGGCTAGCTTTAGTATAAATGACATAAGGAGGAAAAATTGACTAGATTGCCACTTGAAGGAATTGTTGTTCTTGACTTTGCCACCCTGTTAGCCGGGCCTGTTTGTGCTACCTTTTTAGGTGATTTCGGAGCTACTGTAATTAAGATAGAAAAGCCGAAGGAAGGTGATCCGACTCGTCGCAAACTTATTGAACCAGATGGCCGGGGAGCAGGGTGGCTTCTTGAAGGCCGCAACAAAAAGCCGGTTACCATTGACCTGCATACTGAAGAAGGACAAAAACTGGCCCACAAACTCGCGGCCAAGGCTGACGTAGCCGTTATTAATTTTCGCCCCGGACAGGCGGAAGCGTGGAATTTAGGCGCTGAAGATCTTCATAAAACCAATCCCAATCTTATTGTTCTGCAGGTATCCGCGTATGGACAGACTGGTCCATATGGGAGAAAAGGGGGGTTTGATAGAACAATCAGCGCATTTGCCGGGTTAACCTATGTAACCGGGTATCCTGATCGTCCGCCAGTGCGCTCGGGATATGCCACCGTTGATTATATGACCGCTTATCTGGGTGCCTTTGGGGTCATGATGGCTCTTTATAATCGTGATGTGAACAATAGCGGGGGTGAGGTCATTGACTTGAGTTTGGCTGAAGCCGGATTTCGTGCCTCAGAATCCGCTTTGGTTGATTACAGTTTGACCGGGCGGATTCGTGAACGAACCGGCAACCGGAATCTCGGTGTGGTTCCGGCGGATGATTTTGAAACCAAAGACGGGCGCACTCTGGTCATTAATGCCGGCGTTCCGACCCTTTGGAAAAGAATAGTTCATGCCATGGGGATGCCTGAACTTCTTGAAGATCCGCGTTTCATCGGATTTGAGAGGATCAAGAACCAGGAAGAGCTTTACAAGATTATCGCTGAATGGGTTAAGGGATTGACCGCTGAAGAGGCGCTTAACATATTGGATGAGGCAAAGGTCCCCGCGGATATAATTCGTAATATTGAAGATTTGGCTCATGATCCGCATATGCGGGCCCGGGAAGCTGTTGTGGAAATAGAGGACCCGGAAAAAGGCAAGGTCCTGGTACCGGGCGTGTTCCCAAAGCTGACCAAACATCCGGGCCGGATTAAATATCTGGGAATTAAACTGGGCCAGTGCAATCAGGAAATTTACCGGGATTTCCTCGGGCTTTCTCCGGAGGAAATAAAAACTCTTGAAGAAAAAGGGGTTATTTAATTGAACGAGCAGGTGCATCAGTTTTTAATTGATTTATTTTCTGCGAGTGAACTTAACTGTCTTCCTGAAAGATTTGGTTCAGGACGAATTTTTGCCGAGCCCTTGATAGGTGTCTCACAAGGCGATGATTATATTTTTCAGAAATTTAAAGAGGTTGTGGCGCCAGAGCATCTGGCGCCTGCGGAGATGTGGACTAAAAGTGGCCTGCCAAACCAGGATGACTTGGCCGCACGGCTTCGGATTGTTTCCATTGTTTTTCCTTACGTGAAAAAGATTCGGGAAGAAAGTAAAAATGTCGAAAAAATGCCTGCTGAAATTTATTGTGTTGGACGGAATTACGCCAATGCCTTCATGAAGCAGGTTTTGGAACAGACGGTTGATTATTTTCAGAAACAGGGTTTTCAGGCCCTGGCCGGGATGCTCAGCCCCAGATTTCAAATCTTGACCCGGGAAAACCCCCTTCGGATTTACTCGGTTTGGTCTGAGCGGCATATGGCCTTTGCCGCCGGCCTGGGAACATTCAGCCTGCATGAAGGGTTCATCACTGAAGCAGGCTGCAACGTTCGGATCACTTCGGTCATCACGGACGCACCGCTTGAGGTTACGCCAAGGCGGAGCGATGAACCATATGCCAACTGCCTCTATTACGCACAAGGCACCTGCCGGGAATGCGAGGCACGATGTCCCGCCGACGCTATAACCGAAGCGGGACATGATAAATATAAATGTTACTTGTATGGTCGGGTTATCGAAAAGGAAATGAGAGATCGTTTGGGTCCAATTCTTAAATCTCACTATCGCAAAGTCAATGGCCGTGATACCACGTCTTATCCAGTTGGTTGCGCCTTTTGTCAATTTGGAGTTCCCTGCATGGATAGGAACCCCATGGCAAAAAAAATGACTGCCTGAAAGGGGCGGGTTTTTGCGCGGGAGCCATGATGGTGAGAATCGAGAAGATCGAAACAAAAATTTATGAAGAAAAAGACCTGCCTCAAATATTCGTCAATGTATTTACCGATGATGGTCTGATCGGGACAGGAGAGGCGTGTAGTGGATCTGTCCGTCAAACCGGTTGAAAGAGCTATAAACGATGCGCTGGTCCCCCTTCTTGCTGAAGAAGATCTCATCCGCTGCAAAACGGACGTTCGATTTGCCGCCGGGGAAAATGAATACTCTTCCAAAGTTCCACTGCCAGAAGTGGTGGGCGGGGAAGTCCTGCTATCTTCAGGTTCCGAGCTGGGGGTACCGCCCGCGTAAAAGATTTCCTGATGCCTTATTCACGCAGCCCTGATATTATTAGATATTTTTTAAGGGCCGGATATATTTTTATTTCCTTAAAGCCGGCGCTTATCTCCACTGTGCTTGGCAACTGTGTTGCTGTTTCCCTTTTTGACAGACGGCATCGGCGGGGAGGAATGAATCACTTCCTCTTTCCCGAGGCGACTCATCCGGATAAAAGAACTCCCAAGTACGGGACCGTTGCGGTTCCGGCCCTTATTCAGTTACTGAAAAACCATGGTTCAGTGGTTGAAGATTTGGAAGCCCAGGTTTTCGGCGGAGCAACCCTGTCCTATGACGATACGGAGAATCAGGGCTGGCAGAATGTCCGGGTCGCCCTGAATGCTTTGGCAGAGGAAGGGATTCGTGTTTGCTCACAGGATGTAGGTGGTACAAAGGGCCGGCGAGTTGTTTATCATACCGCAACGAATGAAGCTATTGTTATGAAAACTGACAAGATCCGCCAGGAAGATTGGATGTCTTATCTGGGTCATGTGGTGGATTAAACATGATATCCTGATGTTGCTTTTAGTATTTTTTACGCCCCTTTAGATGCTCGGCCGGAATGTTCAGGATAGTTCAGTGTTTAGTTGTTCACGACTTTGAGCTTGAGCCGACAATGGGAAAATTTTTTTAGATCAGACTGATTTTATTTGAGCTATTAGAATTATTTTGCTAAAGCTTAATATTAATGCCTTGCGGCCGGAGAAAGGCCGCGAAGGATAACAGGCGAAGAAAGAGAGCGGAGAAGAATATGCCGGTAGCTGAAAAAATACAGGGCTTTATTCAAAGATCATCATGGATACGCGAAATGTTTGAGGCCGGAGACAGACTTCGGGCAGAGGTTGGCCCGGAAAACGTTTTTGATTTTTCACTTGGAAATCCGGACGTAGAACCTCCGGCTGAGTTTAAAGCCACCCTACAAAAATTAGCTGCGGATAAGACACCAGGCCTGCATGCGTATATGTCAAACGCCGGGCTGCCGGAAACTCGTTCGGCTGTTGCTGATTATTTGAGCAGGGAATTTGGCCTAAGCTTTAGCGGTGAAGACGTTATCATGACCGTGGGCGCCGGAGGGGGCTTGAACGTTGCTCTTAAAACTATTCTTAATCCCGGAGATGAAGTTATTGTTTCCAGCCCGTATTTTGTAGAATATAATTTTTACGTGGACAACCATCAAGGTGTTATAAAGATTGTGGATAGTAATACTGATTTTACACTCAATCTTGCCAATATTGAAGCGGCCGTGACCGATAAAACCAGGGCTGTGCTGATTAATTCGCCTAACAATCCCACCGGAGTTGTATACTCGGAAGAAAACATTCGCCAGTTAAGTGAGCTTTTGGCCAGGGTTACATCTAAAGTCGGACATCCGGTCTTTCTTATCTCTGATGAGCCTTATCGAAAGATCGTTTACGATGGAACCGTGGTCCCTTCGGTTTTTGCCTATTATGAGTACGTTATTTGCGTGACCTCTTATTCTAAAGATCTTTCCCTGCCCGGTGAGCGCATCGGTTTTTTAGCTGTGCACCCCGACGTGGCGGAAAAGAGTCTTCTTCTCAGCGGGTTGATTTTGAATAATCGAATTTTGGGTTATGTTAACGCTCCCGCATTGATGCAGCACGCAGTAGCTCGTCTTCAGGGTAAATGCGTGGATATTGAAATATATAAACGTAGAAGAGACATCTTCTTCGAGGGCTTGGCCGAGAGCGGTTATGAACTTATCAAGCCTCAAGGTGCTTTTTATCTTTTCCCCCGTTCTCCGATAGAAGACGACGTAGCCTTTACTCGTGCTATGCAAAAAGAAAATATTTTGGTTGTCCCTGGATCAGGTTTTGGAAAATCAGGGTATTTTCGTTTGGCTTATTGTGTTGATGAAAAAATCATTCAAAGGGCTTTACCCGGATTCAAGCGTGTTCGGGAAAGCTTGAAATAAAGGAGGTTGCCATTATTTACTCCAGCATGCTCAGTCTGCGTTTTCCCAAATCCGTTTCCGGAAAGCCTATAGTTTGTGATTTGGTAAAACGGTTTGATTTAACATTTAATATCCTGTCAGCTATTATCTATCCGCACCAGGAAGGGCGGCTTGTCATGGAACTCTCCGGCAGGCGGAAGGAGTTCAATCAGGGCGTACGGTATCTCAAAGAAATGGGCGTCAAGGTTGAGAAAGTCGGCCAAGAAATTCATCGAAATGAAGACGTCTGTTACCAATGCGGAACCTGTACTTCGATTTGTCCTACCGGAGCGTTATGGATTCAGAGGCCGGAGATGGAAATTATTTTCGAGTCCGCCAAGTGCAGTGCCTGTGAGTTGTGTGTCGCCGTATGTCCCCCGAGGGCAATGGCCGTTAAGTTCAATAGTGCGAAAGTACTTTGAGAGTTGAATTGTTTTTACAGGGGCGTTTGAAAAAGAACCAATGTCCAGAGGCATGGCCTCTTTTTTAATGGCATGTTTACGCCATTTCATTGAGGCGCTTCTTGAGGGAAAGCAGATTCCATTGGGAACCGGTTGAACTTAAGCCAAATTCACGCGTGGCCGTTGCTATGTCCGGGGGCCTGGACTCAACTGTGGCTGCTCAGCGTCTTATGGGGCAGGGTCATGAGGTTAAAGCCTTTCATATGGTCCTGACCACGGATGCTTTGAGCGTTAAATCGGCTCAAAGTGCGGCCAAACTTATCGGCTTGAATCTGGAGGTGCTCGACCTGTCCTCTCAATTCGAGGAGTTAATTGTTGACCCGTTCGTTCGATCATATGTATCAGGCGAGACACCAAATCCTTGTGTTTCCTGCAATTTTCAGATAAAATTCGGTCTCCTCTGGGAGAGAGCAAAAATCAGGGGAGCCGACTATTTAGCGACCGGACATTATACCCGGCTGGTTACAGTTAAGGAAAGTGAAACGCCCGTTCTGTCACGATCCCCAGATCTAAAAAAGGATCAGACCTACTTTCTTTGCCGCCTCACGCCTGACATACTTTCCCGGACTATATTCCCTTTGGCTGATATGACCAAAGCCCAGGTGAAAAAAGAGGCTTTTTCACTCGGCCTGTCCGCCCGTGATGAAAGTCAGGACGCCTGCTTTCTGTTTGGTAAAAATTATAGGGAATTCCTGCTTGAACGCCTTTCAAATCATGATATTGTGCCTGGTGATTTCGTGGATACTGAAGGCAGAATCCTGGGACGTCATCGAGGTTTAATTCACTACACCGTGGGTCAACGCCGCGCACTGGGTATTTCAGGCCCGGAACCATATTATGTTCTTTCTCTTGACAGCGTAAACAACCGTGTGGTCTTGGGCACAAAAAAACAAACCTTTTCCCGGGCCGTCTTTGTTCGTGACCTGGTCTGGAGTTTTGGGCCGTTGGATACCAAATTTACCGCGAGGGTTCAAATCCGTTCGCGTCACCATCCGGCTTTGGCGCAGGTAAATCTACTTCATGGAAACCGGGCTGAGGTCATTTTTCATGAACCCCAGCAAGCCGTTACACCCGGACAATCTGCTGCTTTTTTTGATAACGACATTCTTTTAGGCGGCGGGTGGATAGAAAAATCATCGACAGAATGATATTTTTTCGGTGTGAATGATTTTAATAATTAAACCAGGGGAGCAGTCTTCATGGATTTGAAAATTAAAAATCAATTTACGGGTTAAATTTTCATCTTCCCCGATTCCGACAAAATTATTCGTTCTTAGAGGTCTTCAATCACGTTGAATTTTTCTCAAATACGGCAGCCATCACGGAAAAAATGCAGCTTGGACGGCTCCACGGCTAGTGAAATAGTCTGACCTGCTTCAAGGGTGGTTTCTTTGGGCACTCGCACGGTCAGGCTTGCCTGACCCAGGCGGCAATGAATATACTTTTCCGAACCGATGTTGCTGAGCATCTCCGCGTGCGCCTGAAAAATGATGCCGCCTTTTCGGCCGATCTCAAAGTCCTCGGGGCGGATACCTATCTCTACTTCACCTTCCTGCAATTTAAGCCGAGTTCCTTTGAGATTCAAATCAAACCCGTCTCCCAAGAACCAAAAATGCGCGTCTTTCATAACTAGCCTGCCCGGGTACAGATTCATTTCCGGTGATCCGATAAACTTGGCCACAAAGGTGTTGACAGGCCGTTCATAAATATTTTCGGGCGTTCCGGTTTGGATGATTTTCCCACCTTGCATGACCGCAACTTTGTCACCAAGGGTCATGGCCTCGACCTGATCGTGCGTGACATAGGTAATGGTGCCTTGTATCTGGCGATGCAATTGCTTGAGTTCCACCCGTACATTGGCTCTCAAACGTGCGTCAAGGTTGCTCAGCGGTTCATCCAAAAGAAAAAGCTTTGGCCGGCGCACCAGAGCGCGCCCCATTGCCACTCTCTGCCGCTGGCCGCCTGAAAGCTCTCTCGGCTTCCTCTCTAAAAGATCTTCAATGCCCAGCAGGCGGGCAGTCTCAAGAACTCGATCCTTTATATCCGCCTTGGATACCTGGCGCATTCGAAGCCCGAAGCCGATATTTTGGGCCACGGTCATGTGAGGATAAAGGGCGTAACTCTGAAAAACCATGGCCACATCACGATCACGGGGGCTCAGCCTGTCCACGGGCTGACCGTCGAACAACACCGTACCTTCATCCTGAGGAATTAAGCCGGCAATGATATTGAGCAATGTACTTTTCCCGCAGCCGGACGGGCCCAGAAGCACACAAAACTCGCCATCTTCAACATGCAGGCTCGCTTTTGAAAGCGCCGTAACCTTTCCGAATCGTTTTGTGATTTCTTTAATAGTTAGCGAGGCCATACTATCCTTTCATGGCTCCTGCGGTTAATCCGCGAACCAGAAAACGTTCTGAGATGAGAAAAATAACCAGAATCGGGATGGTGACCATGACCGAAGCCGCCATGACTAGCTGTTTTGAAAGGTGTACACTCTCGGCGAGTTGAATCACACCGCGCGATAAAGTAAATTTTTCCGGCGTATCCAAAAACATAAAAGCGAAAAGGAATTCATTCCAGGCGATCATGAAAGTATACAGGGCCACGCTTGCCAGAGCCGGGGCGGAAAGGGGAATAACTATGCGCCAGATAACCCCGAATCTGGTGCACCCGTCCGTCAGTCCCGCATACTCCATCTCCTGCGGCAGGGTCAGAAAGTAGCTTCTGAGCATATAAAGGGCCACGGGAAGCGTCTGCGCCAGGTAGACCAGGATAAGCACGTTAATGGAGTCACGGAGTCCGAATTTTGAGAAAATAACATACAGGGGGATCACCAAGACAATGGCCGGGAACATGTAAATAAGCAGGATGCCCAGGGACATAAAACTCTGCCCGCGAAAATGAAGCCTGGTAACGGCGTATCCCCCGATGGTGGCCAGAGTTACTGAAAGCACCACGGTAACCAGCGAGACATAGGTGCTGTTTATGATATAGCGGATAAATCCATGTTTAAAGAGAACTTCAAAGTAGGCGTGAAAATTGACCTTGCTGAAATCTATCCAGAGATTGGAAGGTGTTAGCAGAAGTTCCTCCAGGGACTTGAAGGAAGAGACGATCATCCAGTAGAAAGGGAAGGCCACGATAACGATGAAAAACACCAGCCCAATTATCCTCAGGGTACGGATGATGATTATTTCCACTGTTTCTCTGCTCACAGCCTTACATTCCTATAAAAAGCTTTGCGCTTCCTTCACGATCCAGCGAAAGTAGATCACCAGAAAGACGGCCAGGGTAAAAAATAGAATGATTGCTACCGCCGAGCTTGCCCCGATATTAAATTCGCCAAAGGCGTACTCATAGACCTTTAAGGTTAAGACCTCTGTCCCGGCCTGACCTCTTGTCAGGAGGAAAATATCGTCAAATTTGTTAAAGGTCCAGATGAACCGGAACAGAAACAGGTTAGCCAGGACCATATAAAGCTGGGGAAAGGTAACATGGCGAAAACGTTGAAGCGGGGTGGCGCCATCAACTGAAGAGGCCTGATAGAGATCGTCTGGAATAGCCTGGAGCCGGGCTAGGATAAAAAGGAAAGCGAACGGAAAATAACGCCAGCCCTCAAAAAGTATAACCGATACAAGGGCCAGCGGAATACGCACCGTGATCAGAGGCAGGTTCAATAACCACCAGTGCTGCGACAAGAATGGAATGGGCTGGGAAAATAATCCTTTATCAACTGCCAGCCAGTTCAAAACGCCGAGCTGCGGGTCGAGTATAAAGCTCCAGGTAAAAGTGACTGCTACCACGGGTGCGATGTAAGGAGAAATAAAAAGCCCCCGAACAAGGCCCCGCCCTGGAAATTTCCCTTGTACAAGCAAGGCCGCGATGAAGCCCAAAAAGATGGATAAGGCGCTGCCCAACGTGGCGTAAACAATCGTGGTAATAAATACCGTTCCAAAGTTTGGGTCTTTGAAAACTTTTAAAAAATTTTCGGCTGTCAGGTTGAATTTAAAAAGAGAGGCCCCGCGCAAATCACTCAGGTTGACCGGTTTCAGGCTTAACCAGATATTCCAGACGACCGGAAAAATGATGATTAAAAATACGATCGTAAAGGTAGGGGCCAGCATCCAGAAGGCGAGCCTTGATTCACGGCGTGAGAGTAGGGAAGTGGTTGTCATGGATTTAAAACTCCCAGCCTTGTCTCACGCCGCGCATGCCTCCATTTTGGCAGATGTTAATCCCGGTGCCTATTCTAACGCTTTTACCCGTTCGTCCATCAGTCTTGCCGCTTTTTCCGCGCTGATTTCTCCATCAAGAAACCGCTTGAGGATTTTGGGAATTACTTTGGTTCCATATATCTTGGAAACAAGTGCGCCTTTGCCTGCGGCAAAACCCCAGCGGTCAAAACCGTCCACTCCGCCGATAATGGTTTTTACGGCGTCCAGTCCGTAAAATTCAGAAATTTTGGCACGTTCCGTGACTCCGAATTCGAGATCTTTCCACCCGTTAATGAATTTTTCCGGCGCGCCAGCCGTACCTTTCCGCACGGGCAGCTTCCCTTCCGGGGCCATGCTCAGCCATTTGAGATATCCCTCATTAAGGAGAAACACAACCCATTTTTTGGCCAACTCCTTGTTTGCATCCTTAGTGATTCCGAGGTAGCTGATCTGGCCATATTGAGCCGCACCGTTGGGCCCCTTTATCACGCTCACGAACCCTGTGTTTTTAGCCAGGAACCCTTTTTGTCCTTTTTTGATATCAGGGATAACGGGCTGATCCTGTCTCAGCCCGGAAAGCTCATCCAGGATAAACGGAGACCAGATGATCATGGCTGCCCGGCCCGAAAGATAATCCATCCGTGTATGCAGCCAATAAAGATTTCCTGGAGGAGTGAAGCGCGTCAGCTTTTTATAGAACTTGAGTGTATCAATCATTTTCGGGGTATTAAGCGATACGCCACCTGTCGGTCCAACCAGTTTCACGCCGTTGGAAAGGGCAAAGTGCTCAAAGGCCTGTTGCGTATAAACCTGTCCCGGGTCCGTGGCTGCTTCAAAACCCCAGATAAGCGGCGGCTTATGCAGCGCCGCGGCAGCCTTGAGAATTCGATCCCAGCTATTCGGAACGGATAATCCTTTTTCTTTAAAAAGATCCTTGCGATAAAGAAGAATCTGACCCCACCCATCCATAGGTACCGCGGCGTATCCTTGGGAGATTTTAACGAGGTTGAGCGGGCCAGTTCCAAAAGTTTTTTCTCCCAGTTCATTTACGGTTTCTGTGGCGGCCTGGGCATCCAGAATTCCTGCCTCAGCCCATCCGATAGTGAAGTCAATTGGGTGAAACAGGACGTCTGGAAGCGATTTTGCCGCAAAAGCTGCGGTTACTTTTTCCGCGAGAAGGTTTTCCTGCACCGGGATAACACGAACTTCAATACCTGTTTTTTGAGTAAACTCACGTGCAATCTCCTGCTGAGTGTTGAGTCGGTCTTTTTCGGACTCGGTGGTCCAGAAAGTAATTTGATTTTTGGCTTGAGCCACTCGTAAAAAGGGAATTAATAGAAATGAAATAACGACAATCGCAAAGATACGTCGTCTCATGATTATTTACCTCCTTGGCCATGTTAGCGTTTTAATTTATACTCAATTATAGTTTTATTTGTCAATCTGAATCCCGCTCCCTTGAAGCAGACTGGTTTGCGGTTGCTGTGCGCTGTAATATATTTTGGTGCTTTGGAGACAGTTCTTGCTTCGTTTCAGCCTCCGTTTTAACTTACTTGCTGATATAGATTACAGGAGAAAGCTCAGGGCCGTCGTCACAAGTGTATTTGAAATCCCAGGACCGGCGCTCATGCAGATTATCACCGTGAGAAAATCAAATTGAACAACTGTCCGAACGGCGAACCGGCCCTCTGCCGCAGCCACCCAAAGCAAGGGCTTTTATTTATTTCATTGACATGGCCATCTCCTGTTTTTTTGTCCTTTAGTTAAAGAACCAACAGGGGAACAAAGAGGCTTTATTCAGGTTATTAAATAGAATCAGGCGAGCGTATTTATACTCAAAAGAATTGTGAATTAACTTCAGGGCTCAATTTCAAAAAGCAGGGTAGTATGCTGGGGCTTAGCCGGGGCTATGCATTAAGCAGATTCAGCTAAAAAATTTACGGATGCTCCAGCATTCTACCCGTATGAAGCTGAAAATCATTTTCACAAATGATTCTCGCAAATACCAATTATTTATTTGAGGAGTGTCAGGCTGTTAAGAATTTCCATCTCCTCGTCTTCTAAAGCCCCCAAGGTCCAGAGATGCACGTAGATCCACTTGTTCCCTTTGAAAGCGGACATAATGCCTGTTGTAATCAGGGTGGTCCCGCCATACATCCACTCAGTTTCAGCGAAATAAG
>CAZVRN010000057.1:0-9859 GCA_964629485.1 uncultured Thermodesulfobacteriota bacterium
CCAATCGGAAAGTAAACAACAGGAGTTAAGCAGCCTGTTGTCTTTATACCAATTTTGACACAAAAATGGGCCACAAATTATTAACAGGTTATTAACAGGTAAAAACTGGTAGTTGTTCAGAAAAGAAAAAAATTAACGGAGAGATTATTGCAACAAATTTAATTGGTTACGAAAATGACACCCCGGGGCCAATACCCTGAACCACCCTTCGCCGCAACTTAAAAAAATATTATCAGCAAAAACACTGAAGGCCGCGAGCGTAATAAACCGCTGAAGGACCTTTCTTTTTTGTTCGGCCGAGATTTTACGGCTCCAGCTTCAGTGCCACGCGATTTATTTTTGGCCCGCCAATTTTCGCCCGAGTTTTTCGGCCCTGTCTAGGAGAGCGGTATTGGTTTTGATTTCACCGGCCTTGAAAGCGCTGCCATAAACCATGCCGATCATTTTCGCCCCGACATAATTAAAGATATCCTGGAAAGTGCGAAAGGCGTTTACCGCTCCTGAATTGAAAGGGTCTGAACCCTCGTAGGCCATGGCGATGGCGATACGCTTGCCGGTAAAGGGGTTTTTCCCGTAAGCCGGCAAAGCGAAGCAGCGGTCCAGGAACAGCTTGGTCTGCGCCGTCATGTTGAACCAATAGACCGGGCTGGCGATGACCCAGGCCTGGCTCTGGATCAGTTTGGGAAAAATGAGCTGCATGTCATCATTGATAGCGCAGCCTTCGGTATCCGCTTTCTGACAGGTGTAACACGACTGGCAAGGGGAAATTTTCATGCCGTTTAAATAGATGGTTTCCACTGTGGCCCCGGCAGACTCAGCGCCCCGGGCGATGTGCTCGGCCAGGATGGCGCTGTTGCCTTTTTTCCGGGGGCTGCCCAGGAGTATAAGGACGTTTTTGGCCTTCAATTTATCGTTCATTCATGCACCTCTTCATTATTTAAACATGGTGGATTTTATCGGCCGGTCTTGACAAGGTCAAGGAATAAATATAGGTTTAAAATCACTCTTAATCATGGTCTGATTATAGCCTTGGCTAGGAGATAATTTAACGATTAAGGTAAATAGAAGGGTCCAGGCATCGCTTCCGGATTGAATAGTTCCTTCAGTGACAGGCTGGTTATTTTTCTGGCTTCTGCCGTTTTTCTGGGCTATGCCCCGATTGCCCCGGGAACCTTCGGCACGCTGGCCGGAATAATACTGTATTTAGGCCTTGGCCGTCTTACATTTTGGGCCTATGCGGCCGCCGTGGTCATTTTGATTGCCGTTGCTGTTTTTCTGGCCGGCCGGGCCGAGACGTATTACGGCCAGAAGGACGATGCCCGTATTGTCATTGACGAGGTGGCCGGTTATCTGGTGACAATGGCCGGGGTTAAGCCGGGTCTTGCCGGGGTAATCCTGGGATTTTTTCTTTTTCGGTTTTTTGATATTTTGAAACCCTGGCCGGTCAGTGTCATTGACCGGAAATGGCCCTCGGGCTGGGGGCTGGTGCTGGATGACGTGGCCGCGGGAATATACGCCTCTGTCAGCCTGCACCTGTTGATTTTTCTTTATTCTTCGTTTATCGGACAGGCCTGGTAAATATTATGCATGGAGAAATAATAACCATTGGGGATGAACTTCTTTCCGGACGGGTTCGTGACCTCAATGCCTACTACCTGTCAATGCGGATTTCTTCCCTGGGGATTGTTATTACCGCCACTTCCACGGTCGGAGATGACCCAAAAGCCATTAGTGAGGCTTTGGAGCGTGCCGTGAGCCGGTCGGAATTTGTCCTGGTTTGCGGGGGGCTCGGGCCCACGGAAGACGATATTACAGCCAGGGTCGCCGCTGATTTTTTTGATTGTCCCCTGGTCCTCAACGAGAAAACATTACAGTACATCAAGGATTCGTTAAAAAAACGCGGTCTCCCGTGGCTGGATGCTTATAAAAAACTGGCCTATATCCCGGAAGGGGCACGGCTGATCGACCCCCAGGGCCAGGTTTGCGGTTTTTACTGTCACTCTGGTGAAAAACCGATTTTTTTTCTGCCTGGTATTCCCGAGGAAGTCCGGCTTTTGGCTGACTCGAAGGTGCTGCCGCTTCTGGTCAGCTACGATTCAAAACGGGCCGTGGTTCGCCAGCGTATT
Source organism: uncultured Thermodesulfobacteriota bacterium (assembly GCA_964629485.1). GTDB lineage: Bacteria > Desulfobacterota > Desulfarculia > Adiutricales > JAFDHD01 > JAFDHD01. The sequence continues at coordinate 2,127 of CAZVRN010000057.1, forward strand.
TTTAAAACTTTCGGCTTACAGGAGGCGCGAATCGGCGAACTGCTGGCTGGCGTGGCAGACCCGGAACAGGGTGAGCTGATCGGATATTACCCGAATTTTCCCGAGAACCATGTTTCCGTCACGGTCAGAAGGAATACCGTTGGTGAAGCCGAAGAGGCGCTGCGTGAAATAGAAAAAGAGGTGGAAGCCAGGCTCAACCCTTATGTCATAGCCAAAGACGCCTCTTCCCTTGAAATGTCTGTCGGTCAAATGCTCAGGGCCGCTGGCTTTCGTCTGGCTGTGGCCGAATCATGTACCGGGGGCTTGATCTGCCACCGCATTACCTCGGTTTCAGGCAGTTCGGATTATTTTGAACGCGGCGTCATAGTTTACAGTAACGAATCAAAAATCGAGATGCTCGGCGTTCCACCGGAAATCATCAAAGCCCATGGTGCGGTGAGCGCTGAAACCGCGGCCAGCATGGCCCGGGGGATACGGTCCGTCAGCAGGACCGACCTGGGGCTGGCTGTCACCGGGATCGCGGGTCCCACTGGAGGAACGGCCGATAAACCGGTGGGCACTGTTTTCATCGCCCTTGCTGATGCGGATGGCGTGGAAGCGGAACGGTTTCAATTTTCCGGAACCAGGGAACAGGTTAAAATCCTGGCCGCCCAAACGGCCTTGAACTGGGTGTTTCTTTATTTTAAGAGATGATACGCGCCTTTTTCGCCATTGAATTGCCCGGGAATGTAAAAGACGAAATCGGGCGGCTACAGGAAAGTCTGAAAAAGACCGGGGCGGACGTGAAGTGGGTTCGCCCGCAGGGTGTGCACTTGACCCTGAAATTCCTCGGCCAGGTGGCTGAAGAAGTCATAGATCCTTTGGCCGAGGCCGTTTCCAGGACCGTGGCTTCGTTCCCGGCCCTGGAACTGCAACTGTCGCAGGCAGGTGTTTTTCCAGGGCAAAAAAAGCCGCGTGTGGCCTGGGTCGGGCTTGACGGAGACCTGGCCGGCTTGGCTTCCCTCCAAAAAGCCGTTGAGGAAAGAGCGGCCGAATTCGGGTTCGCCATGGAAAAAAGACCCTTTAACCCTCACCTGACCCTGGGGCGCGTTCGTTCCGGCCGGAACAAAAATTTGCTTCTCGCGGCGCTGGAGGGCCTTGAACCAAATCCGCTGCGGCTTGTTGCCAGAGAGGTAATTCTCTTTAAAAGCGACCTTAAACCTTCCGGGGCTGTCTACACGCCGTTAAAATGCTTGCCCCTTAAAAGTAATTTTATGGAGGATAAGTCATGACAGAAACAACAGAGAAAGACCGCGCCATCTCGGTGGCCATTTCCCAGATCGAAAAAGAATTCGGCAAGGGGTCCATCATGAAGCTGGGGGACTGGAGCGGGGGTTACGATGTTCCTGTTACTTCAACCGGTTCCCTGGGCCTGGATGTGGCCCTGGCCGTGGGCGGTATTCCCGCCGGCCGGGTGGTGGAGGTCTTTGGCCCTGAAGCCTCCGGCAAGACGACCCTGGCCCTGCATTTCATTTCGGAAGTGCAAAAAAAAGGCGGCGTGGCCGCGTTTATTGACGCCGAACATGCTCTGGATATTAATTATGCCCACGTGCTGGGTGTTCAGACTGATGATTTGCTGATCTCCCAGCCCGACACCGGGGAGCAGGCCTTGGAGATCGCCGATATCCTGGTTCGAAGCGGGGCCGTCTCAATCCTGGTTATTGACTCCGTGGCGGCGCTCGTTCCCCGGGCGGAGATTGAAGGGGAGATGGGCGATACGCATGTCGGGCTCCAGGCGCGGCTCATGTCCCAGGCATTGCGCAAACTGACCGGAACCGTCTCCAAGTCGGCGACGTCGGTTATTTTTATTAATCAAATCCGCATGAAAATCGGGGTCATGTTCGGCAACCCGGAAACAACAACCGGCGGGAACGCCTTGAAGTTTTATTCGACCATGCGCCTGGATATCCGGCGCATCGCGGCCATTAAAGAAGGCCAGAACCTCATCGGCAATCGGACACGGGTCAAAGTTGTCAAGAACAAACTCGCACCGCCCTTCCGTGAGGCGGAATTTGATATACTTTATGGCCGCGGTATCTCAAAAGAGGGTGAGCTGATTGACCTGGGAGTACAATCCGGGATTTTGGAAAAGAGCGGATCGTGGTATTCCTACGGCCAGGATCGTATCGGTCAAGGCCGAGAGAACGCCCGGCGTTTTCTGCTGGAAAATCAGGACATAGCCCGGGAAATTGCCGAAAAAATCCGCGGCGCCTACGGCTTGATAAAGGCGGGCGACGAGACAAAACAGGCCAAAGAAACAGAACCCGCCACCTGAGATGACCCGCCGGGATCCTTTCAGGCCCAAAACGGGTTTGGTGAGACAGGAATTTTAATAAATTAAACTACTAGCGAGATGGAAAAAATGAAAGCCGATGAAATCAGGGCTAAATTTTTAGACTTTTTCAAAAAGTATGATCACCGCATTATCAAAAGTTCTTCCCTGGTTCCCAAGGATGACCCAACCCTTCTTTTTACAAACGCCGGCATGGTTCAGTTCAAGCGAGTCTTTCTGGATGAAGAAAAAAGACCGTACAAACGCGCGGCAACGTCCCAGAAATGTGTCCGGGCCGGAGGCAAACACAATGACCTGGAGAACGTGGGCTACACCAACCGGCATCATACCTTCTTTGAAATGCTGGGCAACTTCTCTTTCGGGGATTACTTCAAGGCCCTGGCCATTGAACTTGGCTGGAAACTGCTTGTGGATGATTTCGCCCTTCCTCCGGAAAAACTGATCGTTACCATTTACCAGGATGACGATGAGGCCGAGGATCTGTGGAAGAAAATAGTCGGCCTGCCTGGCAGCAGGATTCTTCGGTTTGGCGAGGAAGACAATTTTTGGTCAATGGGTGATACCGGTCCTTGCGGGCCGTGCTCCGAGATTCACTATGATCAGGGTGAAGCCGCGGGCTGCGGCAGGCCGGATTGCTCTCCGGCCTGTGAATGCGACCGCTACCTTGAGCTGTGGAATCTCGTTTTTATGCAGTTTAACCGGGACGAAACCGGGGCCATGACCCCTTTGCCCAGGCCGTCCATAGACACGGGCATGGGCCTGGAGCGTATTGCGGCCGTTATCCAGGGGCATCTCTCCAATTATGATTCCGATCTTTTCAGGCCGCTTATCGCCTTCATCGAGGACCTCTCCGGAGTGCCTTACATGAAGCAGTCCGAAAACCGGGCTAAGCCTGAAATTTCAGGGAACCGTCCCCCGGCTAAGACAGACGTCTCAGCCCGGGTGATCGCCGATCATGCCCGTTCTCTCACTTTTCTCATCGGGGACGGCGTTCTGCCGGAAAACGTGGGGCGGGGCTATGTGTTGAGGCGTATTCTCCGCCGGGCCGTGCGCCATGGCCGGAACCTGGGTTTAAAGAAACCGTTTCTCCACCGGGTGGCCGGGAAAGTCATTGAGCAGATGGGGGCGGTTTATCCCGAGCTGAAGGACGGGGCCAGCTACATTCAGAAGGTAATTTTAAGCGAGGAAGAACGCTTCTCAGAGACACTTGATAACGGCCTCAAGCTTCTGTCTGATGAGATTTTTCGCCTCAAGGAGGGCGGCGAAAAGGTCCTTTCCGGCGATGTGGCTTTCAAGCTTTACGACACTTACGGTTTCCCGCTGGACTTGGTCGAGGACGTCTGCCGGGAAGATGGCCTGACCGTGGATATTCCCGGGTTCGAGGCCGCCATGGAGGGGCAGCGGTCAAAGAGCCGGGCCTCCTGGAAAGGAAGCGGGGAAGCCGAAATTCCGGAGCCGGTATCCGGCCTGACTGCGGCCGGGATTAAGACCGAGTCCCTGGCCCATGAACGCCTGTCCGCGGAGTCGGAGCTCATCCTGATTATGAAAAACGGCGAAAAAACCGACCAGGCCGAAGCCGGAGAAGAGGTGGGACTTGTTTTCAAAGCCACGCCCTTCTACGGAGAAGCCGGAGGGCAGCTTGGCGACACGGGCTGGATTAAAAGCCGGGAAGCCTCGGTTCGGGTGACAAATACCGTCGCCTACCCGGGTTCCATTATTGTTCACCGCGGCCGGGTCGAATCGGGCCGGATCAAGACCGGGCAGGAGTTTCGCCTTGAAGTGGCTGAATCTCTCCGGCGGGACACGGCCCGGAACCATACCGCCACGCACCTTCTTCACGCCGTCCTGAGAAGCGAACTCGGCGATCATGTCAAGCAGGCCGGTTCTATGGTTTCCCCGGATCGGCTGCGTTTTGATTTCACTCACTTCGTTCAGGTCACACCCGAGGAGCTTGACCGCATAGAGAGAAAGGTTAACGAAAAAATCCGCGAAAACCTTCCGGTACTGACAACAATTATGCCTATCGAGGAAGCTATGCAGACCGGGGCGGTGGCCCTGTTTGAGGAACGCTACGGGGACATGGTGCGGGTGGTGAGCGTGCCTGATTTCTCCATGGAACTGTGCGGCGGGACTCACACCGAAAGAACCGGCGACATCGGACTTTTCATTATTCTGGCCGAGTCATCGGCCGCGGCCGGGGTGCGGCGCCTGGAAGCCTTGACCGGGCGGGCGGCGGTGGAAGCCGTGCAGGCCCAGCGGCAGACGCTGCGCACCCTGTCAGCGGCCTTGAAAACCACGCCGGATATGGCTCCCGAGCGGCTTTTCAAACTGCAGGCCCGGCAAAAGGAGCTGGAAAACGAGGTGGAGTCCTTGAAACAGAAGATGTCCCTGGGCAGGTCCGGGGAGATCATGGATCAGGTTCAGGAAGTGAACGGGGTCAAGCTTCTGGCGGCCAGGGTTCATGTTGACAATCCGAAAAGCCTGCGGGAAGTCGGCGATAACATCAAGGATAAACTCAAGTCCGGCGTCATTGTTCTTGCGGCCGAAAACAAGGGCAAGGCCCTGCTTTTAACCATTGTGACTCAGGACCTCCTTAATCGTTATCACGCCGGAAACATGATTAAAGACTTGGCGCAAATTGTCGGAGGCAGGGGCGGCGGCCGCGCTGATATGGCCCAGGCCGGAGGTCCGAAACCGGAACACATTGACCGGGTTTTAAAAAAAGCAAAGGAAATGTTAGCTGGCTAGCGAGGAGACCATGAAGATTTTGGTTGTTGGAGGCGGAGGAAGGGAGCACGCCCTGGTATGGAAGCTGGCTCAAAGCCCCCGCGTGGATCAAATTTATGCCGCGCCGGGAAACGCAGGTATTGGGACGCTGGCCGAGTGCCTGCCCGTTGCGGCTGAGGATTTGGACGGCCTGGTGGCCCTGGCCCGTGAAAAGAAAGTTGATTTTACCGTGGTTGGCCCGGAGGCCCCCTTGACCATGGGCCTGGCGGACCGGATGGCTGAAGTCGGGCTTGAGGTCTGCGGCGCCACGGCGGCGGCGGCCCGGATCGAAGGCAGCAAAGGCTTTGCCAAGGACTTGATGAAAAAATATGGCATCCCCACCGCTGATTACCGCGTTTTTGACGCTTATGAACCGGCGGTCGATTATATCCGGGCCAGGGGCGGTCCCCTGGTTGTCAAGGCTGACGGCCTGGCGGCCGGAAAAGGAGTTCTGCTCTGCCAGACCGAAGAAGAAGCCCTGGCCGCCTTGTCCCGAATCATGAAGGACCGGGCCTTTGGCCCTGCCGGGGATCGTGTTGTCATCGAGGAATTCCTTGAAGGGGAAGAAGCCACCTTCCTGGTGTTTACCGATGGAAAATCCATTCAGCCCATGCCCACCTCCCAGGACCATAAAGCGATTTATGACGGTGACCGGGGCCCCAATACCGGCGGCATGGGGGCTTATTCCCCGGCCCCGGTCGTGACCCCTCAGCTTGGCCGGGAAATCATGTCCAGGATCATGCGGCCCGTTATAGAGGCCATGGCCGCGGAAGGCTGTCCCTATAAAGGCGTACTTTACGCCGGTTTGATGATCGGCGAACAAGGCCCCAGGGTTTTGGAATTCAACGCCCGTTTCGGGGATCCCGAGTGTCAGCCGCTCATGCTTCGCCTTAAAACCGATTTGCTGGACATTTTCGAGGCCATTAGCCAAAACCGCCTCGGTGAAATCAGCATCGAATGGGATGAACGCGCCAGCCTCTGCCTGGTCCTGGCTTCAGAGGGCTATCCCGGAACCTACAAAAAGGGATATGTCATTGAAGGGCTGGAAGCGGCGGCCGCTGAACCCGATGTGGTGGTATACCACGCGGGCACCACGGAAAAAGACGGAAAAATAGTGACAGGCGGCGGCAGGGTCCTGGGCGTCACCGCTTTGGGTCCTGATGTCGCCCAGGCCAGGGAACGGGCTTACAAGGCCGCGGAATTAATCTCCTGGCCCGGCAAATATTATCGAAAAGATATCGGCCTGAAGGCCCTCAACCGCCTCAAGTGAGGATTACGCATGACTAGCCCCCTGGTTGGAATTATTATGGGCAGTGACTCGGACCTGGAGACCATGACCGGCGCCCTGGAACTGCTGGACAAATTTGAAATTCCCTATGAAGTCACCGTGGCCTCGGCCCACCGTTCTCCGGCCCGGGCCAGGGAATATGCGCGTTCCTCTGAGGAACGGGGGATAAAGGTAATTATCGCCGGGGCGGGCGGCGCAGCCCACCTGGCCGGAGCCCTGGCCGCTGAAACCATGCTGCCCGTGCTAGGCGTTCCCATAGATTCCTCTCCGCTCAGTGGATTTGATGCCCTTCTGGCCACGGTCCAGATGCCCGCCGGTGTTCCGGTGGCCACAATGGCTGTGGGCCGGGCCGGAGCCAGCAACGCCGCTGTCCTGGCCGCCCAGATCCTGGCGCTTTCTGACGAGAAATTGAGTCGCAGGCTGAAGCAGTACAAAGCGGAAATGGCTCAGGCCGTGGAAGAAAAGGCCGGCCGGCTTGATAACCGCCTGAAGGGAAGTTAGGGCGGCCGGACCTGAAAAATTTCCTTTAACGCATAGAGATCATGCCTCGGATTCTAAAAGTTGATCCCCGTCAATGTGACTACATGGCCCTGCGGCCGGTGGTGACTTCTTTGCTCCAGGGCGAGGTCGTGGCCGGGCCGACGCAGACTTTTTATGCCCTCATGGCCTCGGCCGATCAGCCCGGAGCCATTGAACGCGTCGTGGCGCTTAAAAACCGTTCCCTGAAAAAACCGCTGCTTCTTCTCCTTGACCGCACTCTCCGGGTCGGGTGTTACGCGCGCTACCAGCCTTATTCATTTAAACTCCTGGCCAGAAATTTTTGGCCCGGCCCGCTGACCATCCTGCTCGAAGCGCATCCCGGCCAGCATCCGGCCTTGATCGGACCGCGGGAAACAATCGGGCTCAGGGTCGAAGGGCTGCCGGTGGTCAGGGCCTTGGTCAGGGCTCTTGACCGGGCCGTGACCGGGACCAGCGCAAACCCGGCTGGCAAACCGCCGGCGCTTACCGTGGAGGAAGTGATAGGTTACTTTGATGACGGCGTTGACTTGATTCTCGATGGCGGGAGGTGTGCCGGCGGCAAGCCTTCAACCCTTATTGACGCCAGCACCACGCCGCCCCGGCTTTTGAGAGACGGGCCTTTTAACCTGGATGAATTACTGGCTGTGCTGCCGGATCTGCGCACATGACCGAACCGGCCCCTCCCCCTGAAAACCTGGTTGTTTACGAAGTAAAAGGCACGCCGAACGAACAGGATGCGCCTGATCTCAGCAGTCCCGGGTTTCTCGGTTTCCGGGTAGAAGGAGGATATACCTTTTTCTTTTTTGACCGGGAGGCCGATGAATCAAT
>CAZVRN010000057.1:9869-11758 GCA_964629485.1 uncultured Thermodesulfobacteriota bacterium
GGACGGCGCAAGGTTCGCCCCCTTTGCCGTTGGACCCTTGGTGCTGGCCCCGGCCTGGACAGAAGTAACGGTCAAGCCGGATCAATATTTGATCAGGATAGACCCGGGATTGGCCTTTGGGTTCGGCGGCCACCCCACGACCAGGGCATGTCTCGAGTTTTTAACGCGTGTCTATAGCCATGATTGCCCGGCCGGGGTCCTGGACCTGGGAACAGGTACCGGAGTCCTGGCCATGGCCGCGGCGAAACTTGGGGCGGCGCGGGTCACGGCCGTGGAGTACAGCCATATCGCCTTTGAAACGGCCCGGCGGAATGTTTCCCTTAACCACCTGGGCCGGGTTGTAGAGATCATCCACGGCCGGGCCGAGGATTACCTGAACCTGCCCGCGGAACTGTTGTGCGCGAACCTGCACCTGCCTGTTCAGGAGGCGGTATCAGAGGGGGGCGGCTTCTTAAGGCGGCGCTGGCTGATCCTGTCAGGCCTGTTTCACGCCCAGGCGGAGAAGATGGAAAAGGCGCTTTCAGGCCAGGGGTTTAAAACGCTGGATCGTCTCCGGGACGCGAGATGGAGCAGCCTGCTCATGAAGGCCGAATGAAAACCACTAAAGCCAGGTTTGAAATTATAGACAGCCGCCCCTGAAAAATCTGCGGATTTATCAGCCGGCCAAGCGATGCCTGGGTACACTCGCTTGATTCTGGCTTGTTGCGCCCACGCACTGCTCGGGGTCCGTAAAGGGAATGGTCAGTTCATAGACCCCGTTTGTCAGTACGGATTTAATCGGCAATCCTGAATTTTCAAAAACGTGGAGCATCTTTCTGTTCGTTCCCAAAACGTCTGCCGTGAAACCTTCGATCCCGTGCTGCTTGGCGATTCGTATCAGCATCTTGAGCATGAAAGTGGCGATTCCTTTACCCTGAAAGGCCTCATCCACAATAAATGCGACATCGGCGTAAGGACGGTTCCTGTTGCGCACATATCTCGCTTCAGCCACAATCTGGCCGTCAGCCTTGTTGCCAAGCAGGCCGACAATTGACATGGTCTCGCTGTAATCTATGTTCACGTATTCCTGCATTTCCGCGTGAGGCATGGCCGTGATCGGGCTGAAATAACGATAATAAACCGATTCATCGGAAAACCGGTAGAAAAGCTTTCTCATACCATCCTCGTCAGAGGGCTTGATGGCCCTGAAACGAAGGGTCAGGTTATCCTTAAACGTGTGCGTGGTGTCGATTTCTTGAGGATAGCAATGACCGGCTTCCGAGAGGTAGATTTGATCTGGATACAGTAGCTTGGCCTCCTTGGCTTCCTGCACCAGCTTCGCCCTGTCGCCCGGGTGCGAAATATCTATCAGGGCGAGCGCCCGTTCCCGGACGGTCCGGCCGCGCAGGGAGACAACCCCGTATTCCGTAACAATCATGTCCAGGGCCTCACGCGAGGTGATTTGATTAGGGAATTCCTCGATGGAGGCCCGAAAGTTTGATTCTCCTTTCAAGTTGCGGCTGGTCAGGGCGCAGATGGTGCGGCCTCCGCGGGAAAGCTCGACACCGGAAAAAACCTCCAGGGTTTCACCCATGCCGTAAGCCACGTTACTCTGGCCGACGTGCATGGCGATTCTTCCGGTCAGGTCTGCCTTGCGGGTGGGGAAAACGGCGATGAACTTATCATTGAGGCCGATGTTTCTGGGGTCGCCCACCACATCAATCCCTTGAAACTCAATGAGAGGATTCTGATGAAGCCATTTCATTAATTCCGGGGTGCCGAGAGCATATGAAACTAAAGATTTTCCCCTGAAAAAATTTTTTTTGCGGTTGGTCACAGCGCCGCACTTAACCAGGTCCATGAGCGGGTCCGTGAAAAACGGGGAGTGAATTCCGAGGTCTCTCTTGTTT
>CAZVRN010000058.1:0-11743 GCA_964629485.1 uncultured Thermodesulfobacteriota bacterium
GAACGAATAATAATATAATTTTTTAAAAAATAGCCCCATTGACCTAATTATTTATTATAATTGAGAACTATATTGACAGATTAACAGCCAAAAATTTCAATCATCGGGATGCAGCAATTTTTTTCAGTAAAAAATTGGAGACCAGGCAGATGGCAGAAGTTGAAGGCAGACAATCCATTTTTCAAATTCTTCAAAACTTTGAAGGCATAGAACCACTTAAGGAACTTTTCTGGTCAGAATTGAATTATGAGCGTGTCAATGAGCCGCTTTCCCGCCATGGGTGGACAGATACAGCCGCTACCGCCCTGGCGGAAGATCCGATCTTATTTGCTTCCGATGGAGAAGACAACGACTTCCACATCATCTATTCGCGTTTAGCTTCGGACCGGCTTTTACTTGGGCTCGAACGTCCTGTTGTCACCAGGCTTTTAAGAGACCATCCTTATGTGTTATTTATTTTTTCCAATAGCGATCAAGACCGCTGGCATTTTCTCAATGTCAAGTATGACCAAGAAACACACAAACGGCGCTTGTTTCGGCGTATTACCATAGGCCCGGAAGAGCGTCTGTGCACAGCCACGGAACGCCTGCAACTGCTCGACCTCCGTAAAATTAAGAAAGATTCATCTGACCTTTCTCCCTTAATTATCCAGGAGAAACATGATGAAGCCTTTGATGTTGAGGTAGTCCAAAAGGATTTTTTCAAGATATTTGCTGAGCTCTACCATAAAGTTGTTGAAGACATCACTGAAGTATGCGGCTTAGAAAAACAAGCCGGAAAATTGGCCCAATTGCTATTGGATCGGATGCTTTTTCTCTATTTTATTCAAAAGAAAGGTTGGCTTGATCAAAAGCCGGACTATCTTTATTCGCGCTTTCAAGCCCGCTGGAGAAAGGACCCGAAAGGATATAGCTATTATTCAAATGATCTTTATCCTCTTTTTCTCTGTCTTTCCGATGCATACATCCAGATGGACTTAGTTGGAGCAATGCCATTTCTTAATGGCGGCCTTTTTGAGGAAGGCTCCAAAAAAAGCCAAGCCGATCTACTTGCAGAAGCGCGACTGAAAATAAAGAATTCAACATTCAAAGCAATCTTTGATGAATTGCTGGAGAGATTCAACTTCACTGTAACTGAAGACACACCGCTTGCTGAAATTACCCAGAAAAAAATAGATCAATTGCTAGCGTTACCGCCAGCGGACCAATTGCCCAAGGCCAATCCTGAATATAAATTCCAGAAAGGAGAAACAGAATTATTTACCCTTATTGCTACGGACGTATTGGCTGAAGGGTTGAATCTTCAGGATTGCGACAAGGTTATCAATTATGATCTTCATTGGAATCCAGTTAGACTTATACAGCGTTTTGGACGAATTGACCGAATTGGCAGCGAACACGATGTGATTTATGGATTTAATTTTCTGCCTGAGACAGGAATCGAGCGTAATTTAAATCTGCGCCAGAAGCTACATAACCGCATTCAGGAAATACATGATACCATTGGAGAAGACTCGGCAATTCTTGATCAAACAGAGCTGATAAATGAAGAGGCTATGTATGCTATTTACGAGAAAAAAGGAGGCCAGTTAAGTCTTTTTGAAGATGAAGAAGAGGAATTCCTTGATCTGAATGAAGCTGAAGAAATTTTAAGACAGCTCCGGAGCGATAACCCGAGCGAGTATGAAAGGATTGCAAACTTAAGAGACGGCATTCGTTCAGCAAAAGCTTCCCATCAAAAAGGGCTTTATGTTTTTTGCCAGGCTGACCGTTATCAACAATTATTTCTACTTGATGAAGAAGGTAATGAAATTTCAAGAGATATCCCGCGCATCCTCGGTACTATCAAATGCGGACCAGAACTGGCGCCGGTCAAGCTAGCCTCTGGATATAATCAAGCTGTTATGCGCATAAAGCGGTTGTTTTCTGAAGAAGTGAAGCATCGTCAAGCTGAGCGCAAACATACACTCTCCCTAACCCTGGGCCAAAGATATATTCTGAGGGAACTGCGGGTTATATTTGGAAACACAAAAGATGAGGACGTCAAAGGCCAGATCAATCTCCTGGAAAAAGCTTTTCGAGGGCCAATTACAACTGCTATTAATCGAGAATTGAACTTATTGCGCCGGAATGGTGTAATTGGAAACGACTTGATGAAGTCCCTCATTCGTATATATCACCAGCATAATATGCGTGAATGGATGAATCGAAGGAATTTTATAGAAAAGGACAAAACTATCCCCAAAATTGTATGTAGTGAATGCTTAATTTAGGTGAGAACCCACCAAGGAAAGCAGTGTCAAGGGAGGACGCCTACCAGACTTTCCTGGACGGCTTGCATATGGCCTTAGAAAAGCAGCTCAATGGCAATGGGATACCTTTGCAAAACTTCGTCCTTGAGCTAACTTCTTTGTCAGGCGAAAATTTAAACCCTTGCGATTACCCGCATGGCCTCCACTTCGACGTTCTCCCACCTTTTTTTGACCAAAGGTAATTCCGGGGCCGACCACAATTCCGGGGTACATGACATCCAGTTCACCCAACCCGGCAGCGGTATGATCAAATGGAACACAATGGATTACAAGGAGCCGATTATCAGTACTGAACTCGGCTCCCATAAGGCGCGACTGCTTTATCAGATGAACTGGACACGGGTTATCGGCCACTTCCTGGGCATGTGCAATTTTATCGATTATTCCCCGGATCAGATCGTAACAGCCGTACGCGCTGCAACCGGATGGCCCATGAGCGTCTACCGGCTGTTCAAAACCGTGGAAAGAAGCATTACCCTGTGCCGGATTTTCAATCTCCGGGAGGGCTTCACCGATAAGGACGACCGATTGCCTAAGCGATTTGAAGATGCCATGAAAGAAGGGGCGATCAAAGGTATCGGGATACTTCCTGATAAGCTGGAAGAGACAAAAAAAACTTACTACCAGATGCTCGGCTGGGACGAAAAAGGAATACCAACGGCTGCCCGTCTGGCCGAACTGGACATCGAATGGGCGAAGGCGTATCTCCCGGATAATTAATTAGACCCATACGAGTGAAGGTCATGGGTATTCCGATTGAATAAGTTATTCGACCCAAACTTAAAACTGGATAATCCTCAAGCAAAAAACGGTAACGGATGCCGAAAAATACGAGTAACGCGGTGAATGCCGCATAATTCCGGGTTGTATGTTTATAATCATTTAAACCTTACAACCGAGGGACGGAAGCGAGGTTAAGATGCAAATCGAAAAAGTAGAGACCCTGGTGTTCAAGGACCAGAACTTACCCCAATTGTTTGTTCGAATAACAACTGATGACGGGCTGACCGGAATAGGTGAAGCCTGGTACGGGTTGCCTGTTGAACCAGTGGCCAGCGCCATAAACGATACCCTTGCCCCGCAGATTATGGGTGAGGATCCGACCAGAATCGAGTACATCTGGCAGAAAATGTATAAATATAGCTATCGGTACGGGACCGAAGGTATTCTCATGTGTGGATTGAGCGGCATTGACTTGGCTTTATGGGACCTGTTGGGAAAAAGACTCGATGCGCCGGTGGCCTCACTTATAGGCGGCAGGGTGAGAGACAGCCTGAAGGCGTACGCCAGTTTTCCACCGTACCGTAAGGAAGAGCAGGTGCGGCATGAGGTGGCAAGAGCGGTGGAGCTCGGTTTTGCCGGGGTAAAGCTGCACGAGTACGAAGTTCATCTGGTGGCTGCGGCCAGGGAGGCCGCCCCAACCGGGTATCCTATCATGGTGGACGTGAACGGACACTTCACCCCTCTTGAGGCAGAGGAATTTGCCCGGCAATTGGCCGCCCTCGATGTGGTATGGTTCGAGGAACCCATCTGGCCCATGCAGGACCACAAGGCCATGTCCAGGCTCAGGCAGAGGGTCAACCTGAAACTGGCCGCTGGCGAGAACGAATATTCCCTCAAGGCTTTCGAGAGCCTTATGCGTGACGGGACCGTTGATTTCGTGCAACCTGAAATTACAAAAATCGGTGGGCTCAGTATGGCCAGAAAAGTGTCAGCCCTGGCCGACCTCTATAACGTGGCTATCTGTCCTCATTCTTTTCGCACCGGTCCGGCCGCCTATGCCAATATTCATTGGGCGTTTACCCAGATGAATATGGAATGGCTGGAAATTCCCTTCCTGCCCGAGGGAAGTTCTTTTCCATCAAACACACCTGATCTGATTCTCATCGATGGCGAAATTCAATTCCCTGACGGTCCGGGGTTCGGGGTGCCTTCTTCATGATGCGCCGTATTATTTCAATTGAGACGGATATAAATATGGCATGAACTTCGAGTGAGGGCCAGTGACGAGCTTAAATGCGGACCGAATTAAAAAGGGAAAGCGATTTTCTTAAAGCCCAAAAAAACAGTTTGGTAAGGCTATAAAAAGCTTCAATGAGGGTGGTGCAGGCAAGCGGGTTGAACCATCCGGGATATCGTATCCCCGTTTTTATTCATTACAGGCAGCTTCAAGCTTTTATTAACCCCAAGCCGCTTAAAAAATTAACGGTATCTTTCATTGTTTTTTCAAAGGCCTTATTTTCATTTCGGCCATAATTGAAGAAAGCATGCTGCTCATCTTTAAAGGCCACAAGTTCACAATAATTATCGTTTTCCTTCATCTTCTTCGTAAATTTTTTCGCCATGGCAAAAGGCACAATACGATCTTTGGTTCCATGAAAAAGTATAGCAGGCGGATATCCGGGACGAATATTATGCAGAGGTGAATACTTTCCAACAGGCCGAGGGCTTCACCGGGGTAGGAATACACGGAGCTGACATTGATTTCGCAGAGGCCATAGGAGCCTCAAGATTAGAAGCCATCTCAAAAAAGTTTATTCAGTCAAATTCACTGCCAGACTTAAATTTAACCCCTTGAAATATTTAATAAAATTTCGTCTTCCGCGACTTCAGTAAAATTACTCGTTTTGCGGTTCTACTTACCGGTCTTCTTGGGCGGCCTGGTATTGATCCGGGTATAAAAACGCCGCGATGTATATAATGCGCCCAGGGGATTATGGGCCATCACGCGATCCTTGACCGCCAGCACCGTCACCGGGGCCTTGGAATGTTTAATGAACAAGGTGTCGTCACCCACACATAGTCCCAGCAGGATGTTGAGCTGACACCCCTGACCATCCAGCACCGCAGCCTGGCCGATAGGGTTGCACATGGGCTGGCGTACCCCGGGGACAATCTTGTCTTCCTCGGGCAGGTTTACATCATCTGCGCTGAGCGCGCCGCACATGCATGAAACAGAAATTACATCAAACCCCTCATTTAAAAGCAGGTTGCAAAAAAGTCTGGCCTCCTCCGCCAAGCCGACACAAAAGGCCACCCCCAGTTTTTCATAACCCCTGAGTTTGGCATAAAGGACGGTCTCCTCAACCCGCGTCAACTTGCCGTAATCTTTCCACGTCCTGGCTACATCCTGGGCCATGCGCTGGTTTTCCGGTTCGTTAAGCTTTTTTCTGGCTTGCTCAATCAATTCAGTCTGTGTCAGCGAGGGGCAGAAGTCCGGGGCCTGGCTGAGATCACCGACAAAACATCGCATGCGGGCGCAGTAGCTGCACTGGATTTGTTTATCACTCATTTAATCCTCCCGATTAGTTATACTGAGATGGACCCGAAATAGCGGGTTGACAATGACCATAGTTGTCACTATCATTCAATTCACTTACTACGACTCAGATTATTATCTGCAACTTCTGTTTAGCGTGTCATCAAATATAGAACAATATAGTTTGGGTGTCAAAGGAAGAACCTGGCATGAAACTATAGTCATCCACTTATTTTGTCGAAACATACGGTGAGGACATGAGAGAAGCAGTGATCGTGAGCGCGGTCCGAACACCGCTGGGCAGTTTTAACGGAGCCCTGGCCAGTATGGGCGCCACCGAGCTCGGCGCCGTGGTGATCAAAGAAGCTGTCCGTCGTGCCGGCATTGAACGAGAGGCGGTGAACGAGATAAACATGGGACTGGTTCTGCCTTGCGGGTATGGGCAAAACCCGGCCAAACAGGCGGCGGTGAAGGCTCAAATGCCCTGGGAGGCAGAATGCCTGACCATAAACAAGGTCTGCGGCTCAGGACTCAAGGCCGTGATGCTGGCTGCCCAGGCCGTTCAGGTCGGGGACGCAGACGTAGTCGTGGCAGGGGGCATGGAAAGTATGAGCCGGGCCCCCTATTACCTTGAAAAAGCGCGTTTCGGGTACCGCATGGGCCATTCTTCCCTGCGTGATCATATGATCAATGATGGTCTCTGGGATATTGTAAACGATTTTCACATGGGCATCTCCAATGAGCTTGTTTCAGAAAAATACAATATCAGCCGATTGGACCAGGACCGTTACGCCGAGGAATCATACCGGAGAAGCCTGAGGGCCATTAAAAGCGGCCGGTTCAAGGATGAGATCAGGCCGGTTGAGGTGCCTCAGAGAAAAGGTGATTTTCTGCTTTTCAGTGAGGATGAATGTCCCCGGGAAACGACGCTGGAGGCTCTTTTAAAGATGAAGCCCGCCTTTAAGGAAGGCGGCCTTACGACCGCTGGAAACGCGTCGGTCATTTCTGACGGAGCGGCGGCGGTGGTGGTCATGGCCAGGGAGACGGCCGAGAGATTGGGATGTTCGGTCATGGCCGCGATCGGGGCTCAGGCATCGGCCGGTCTTGACATGAAATACGTCCTGGCAGCCCCTATCCTGGCGGTGCCCAAATGTCTCAAGAAAGAAGGTTTAGAACTTAGAGACATTGATCTTTTTGAAATCAACGAGGCCTTCAGCGGCTCCACGGTAGCGGTTATAAGGGAACTTGACCTGGACCCTTCGAAGGTGAACGTAAACGGCGGAAGCGTTGCCTTGGGCCATCCCATCGGGGCGAGCGGATGCCGGGTACTGGTGACTTTACTTTACGAAATGATTCATCAGGAGAAGAAAACCGGGTTGGCTTCCCTCTGTTTAGGCGGCGGGGAAGCGGTAGCCATGATTATCAAACGGCCGTGACGCATTATTAAGGAGAGAAACCATGCATTTGGAGCTGACGGAGGAACAAAAATCGATTCAGGAAACAGCCGCAAGATTTGCCAAACAGGAGCTCGAACCGGTGGCAGCCGAGCTGGACCAGACAAAAAACCGGGATATACTTAAAAAAAACCTGAAAAAGCTCGCCGAGCTGGGTTTTATGGGGTTTTGCATTGATTCAAAATACGGCGGCATTGAAGCGGGTTCAGTAGCGTTCTCGGTCGCCATAACAGAATTGGGCCGGGCCTGTGCCGCCACAACTGGCACCATTTCCGTTAACAATATGGTTGCGGAAGTCATTCAATCCGTTGGCACCGAGGAACAGAAGAAAAAATACATCCCGCCGCTTTTAAGCGGAGAATATTCTGCCGGAAGCTTCGCCCTTACGGAAAACACCGCGGGTTCAGATCCGGCGGCCATGAAAAGCACGGCCGTGCTGGATGGGGACCACTGGATTCTCAACGGACATAAAATGTTTATCACCAGCGCAGAATACGCCGGTGTCTTTGTGGTCTGGGCCGTCACGGACAAAGAGGGCCCCAAGAGAAAGAATATCAGCGCCTTCCTGGTGGAGCCGGATTTCCCCGGGTTCACTGTCGGCAAGGATGAGAAAAAAATGGGCCAGCACGGCGCCTCCACCAATGAGCTTCATTTTGAAAACTGCCTGATTCCCAGAGAAAACCTGCTGGGAGTTCAAAATGACGGCTTTCGCATCGCGGTCTCGGAGCTGGCCGGCGGCCGAATCGGCGTGGGGTCCAAGGCGCTGGGAATTGGGCTGGCGGCCATGGACTATGCCACTGATTACGCCAAGGAGCGGATTCAGTTCGAGGTGCCCATCGCTTCTCACCAGGCGATTCAATGGATGATTGCGGATAACTATACGCGTTTGGAGGCGGCGAGGCTGCTCCTGCTTCAGGCCGCGTTTCTCAAGGACCAGAAAAAATACTTCGGCAAAGAGGCCTCCATGGCCAAGCTCTTTGCCACGGAAGCGGCCAACAAAGCCTGTTATGACGCCATGCAGATTTTAGGAGGCTATGGTTATACCCGGGATTATCCTTTAGAGCGTTACTACAGGGATGTGCGTGTGACCAGCATTTACGAGGGGACCAGTGAAATCCAGCGTTTAATCATCGCCAGGGATTACTTGAGATAGGGTTCTGCAAAATGGGTTTTTTCATTTTACTTTCGTTATTGCGTGAAATAATGTAAAATATTGTACCTTCTGGTTACGGGTTCAAATCGAAAAGCCGCTGACGGATGTTGGAATGGTTGGGAATATACAACTCGCGCAACTCGTGAATATGAATTCTCCGGAGGAAGTGCTAAAAGAGGGGCTTTATATTCTTCACCGGATTTCTCCTGAATTCGATACCGACCCGGTTGCTTCTGCTTTTCACAAGATGCTGAATCTCTACCAGGGCAAGTGGCCCGCCTACAAGCCCTGCAATACTGATTTCCATGACCTGCGCCACATAACCGATACCTTCCTTGCCATGGCGCGCTTGATCCATGGCGCGGTCATTGATAATCAGGTTTTTTCCGAGCGCCGCATCACCGTGGCCCTCATCGCGACCCTTCTCCATGACGCAGGCTACATACAGAAAAATAACGACATGGAAGGCACCGGCGCCAAATTCACGGCTTTTCATGTGCAAAGAAGCATGGATTTCCTGGAACGTCACGCCGCCGAATTCGGCCTTTCTCTTCAGGAAATCACTGAAGGCCGGGCCATGATTCTGTGTACCGACCTGGCGGTAGATATTTCTGAAATCGAGTTCCCTTCCCGGGAGGTGGAACTGCTCGGCAAAATGCTGGGGACAACCGATCTCCTGGCACAGATGGCGGACAGAACCTACCTGGAAAAACTCTTGTTTCTCTACCATGAATTCAGGGAAGCCAAGGTCGGCGATTACGAGAGCGAGCTTGACCTGCTTAAAAAGACTGTGGGGTTTTATGACTTTATCTCGCACCGCTTTGAAATAATACTCGACGCGACCGACCGCTTTATGAAATCGCACTTTGTCTCGCGGTGGGATATCCCGCGAAACCTGTATCAGGAAGCGATTTTACGCCAGAAAAATTACCTGGAGCAAATTCTTAAAGCACAGGATTCCGATCCCCGCAGTTTACTGAAGCGTCACGGGATCGTGGAACGGGTTCGTGAGAAATACGGGGAAGGCGAAGAGGTGAAACAGGCGGAAAGTGTTTAGAAGCCATCTCAAAAAAAATTTGTCTGCCCGGACTCATTGTCGTGCGGAAAATTAAGGCTCTAATTTCCTTCTTTTGAGACTCTTTAAGAATTTCGTCCTTCAGGAAAAGTCATTGTCGCTTCGCGCGATTTCAAAAAAATTACTGGTTCTGAAAAGGTCTCATTTTTCGTCGCTCGACCCTAATCGCTGCCAGAGGTAAATAATTCCGGCCTTTTTTGCTTTAACCTTGACATGAAATTCCGCCCGGCCTGACGCCCGTATTTGAAGAAATGATCGACCCTGTCTTCAGTGGAATTAAGCGGGATCTCGCATCCCGAGGCCAGGATGTAACCGCTTCCTTCGGCCGCGGCTTCAAGACAGTCATCAATGGATTTTTCCATTTCGGCCCGGCTTGAGGCGGCGAAATAGACGGTCGGGACGTTGCCCATGATCGTGACCTTACCCCCGGACAATTCCACCAGCTTATTGAGAGATGAAGGAGCGTCAAGGCTGATGAGATTGATGCCGGTCTCTATGATATCCTTCATGATGGGATCTATATACCCGCAGACATGGAGGTTCATAAAGGCCCCTTTGGTCCTGAAATACTCCCAGAGTTCCTTGTGGTAAGGCTTTATGAATTCCCGGTATATCCCGGGCGAAATCAGGCTGCATGAAGCTGAAGCTTCTCCCAGGGACGGAGTATACCCCGCCTCGATCAAAGCGTCGCCCACGGCCCGAGCGACTTCGGTTGAAAATTTCATGAGTTCATGAACAAAATCCGGGTCCATGGCTGTATCAATGAGAAGGTCTTCCGCACCCCTGATATGCATGGCAATATTCCAGGGGCCCGAATGCCCCAAGCCAATGGCTGCTTTTTTTGCGATCCCGGCTTGAACTCTTTCACACAGTTCAAAAAAGTATGGGATGCGGCCGTCTTTTTTGGGATCAGGGACTTTAAGCCCGGCCAGCTTTGATTTTTCATCGAGGAGGGGCGCTTTGGGGTGAGAAATATTGTCCTCTGGAAACTCCATTTCACACCCAACAGCCTCGGCCTCCAGAAAAATATCGTTATATACTACGACACTGTCCGGCTTGAATCGCTCGTAAAACGCCAGATGCGCTTCAGCGCTTTTCCTGGCGTCGGTCAGTATCTCCCTGACGGAATAACTGGTAAACCTGGAGCAATAAGGCCCGATCAGGACCGTAGTCGGAACACGATCCGTGTAACGCCGCTTTAAAGCCGAGATCATATAATGCCTCCCCGTGTGTTCCTCCATAGCATGTCCTCCTTGTTATTTCGCCTCACAGGCTTCACCCTTGAGCCGTGCAAGGTTTACTTGTTTCCAAAAACCTCGATCATGGCGGCGATGTTTTCCGGTTAAAGTTTCCCCAGGGGGCATATCGGGAGGCCGAAAAGCAACCGCAGTCTTTTTGTTCTCGCGGATTAATACTTCATGCCTGGCAGGTTCAGCGAGGCGGTATTGCCTCCATCCACGGGAAGGGCCTGCCCGGTGATGTAGCTGGCTTCGTCGCTGGCCAGGAACAGGATGGCCGCCGCCACTTCTTCCGGCCGGCCGTAGCGCCGCAGTTCGCAGCGATATCCAAGTTTCGACTCCTTGCCCGTCTCCCGGGCATGGTCAAAAACGGGCTTGGTCATGCCTGTTTCGATCAAGCCCGGACAGACGGCGTTGACGCGCACATTGAATTTGCCCAGATCACAGGCCGCCGTCTGGGTGAAGCTGATGAGAGCGGCTTTGCTGGCGGAGTAAGCGTTGGTGCCTGCTCCGGCCCGGATCCCGGCCACGGAAGATGTATTTACGATGGCGCCGCTTCCTCTTTCCTGCATGTGCCTGGCGATGTGCTTCGTAGCGTACACGGCTCCCAAAACATTGACTTTGAATACCCTGAGCCACTCTTGTCCGTTCTCCTCCTCAAGACTGGGAGACCCCCCGGCGATGCCAGCATTGTTGCATACAATATCCACCTGGGAGTATGTTTCGAGGGCCAGATTGATCAGGGCTTTAACCTCTTCCTCTTTTGAGACATCCGTTTTTTTTATAACGGCCTGTCCGCCTTCCCGGTTAATTTGCCTTGCAATTTCTTGCAGGGCCTTTTCGCTGATATCAGCCAGAACCAGCCTGGCCCCTTCCCCGGCGAACAGAAAGGCGGCGGCCCTGCCGATACCGCTGGCCGCTCCGGTAATGATAGCTGTCTTTCCCTCTAGTCGTCCCTGAACTGTCATACTTTTCTCCTTCCTTGGCAGAGGCTTTCATCTTCTCGATGAAAATCGGCTGTTATTCTACTATCAGCTCCAAGTTTTTTCCATAGATTATAAAATATTTGTTTAAACCGGCACATGAAGTGTCCGCTTTCGAAAGCTGCGGGTTTAGGGGATAAGCCAAAACACTGTTCGAACCCGCCGCGATCTGTGCACGGTCCGACGAACAGTATGCTAAACATTTTTTCCAAGATGAGACATAAAGTAATCGCGAAAGACTGCTCTCGCCAATCAAAACGAGGTCTGCG
>CAZVRN010000059.1:0-11710 GCA_964629485.1 uncultured Thermodesulfobacteriota bacterium
CATCACCAATAACTGGGGCGGAATTGGATAATTATGAAAAACTACAAACCGGACATTTCACTTGCTACTAACAGGCAGAAGTGTTGCCCGCTTCAATTTGTCTTCTTGAGCCCGACGTCTTAAAAACGGTAAGATTCTGGTGCGTGGAGGGGTTATCAGCCGGGATTATTTCGGGAGAGGAATACTGCCCAAGAGGTACTTCAGGTCATCGTCAGTGAACTTGATGCCCAAACCAAAGAAAAGTGAACTATAGTCTTTATTGGCCCAATCGTCATAGCCTGCGCTGAGGTAAAAGAAGTTAAGAAAATCATAGTAAGCAGCGAGTTTCAGGTGAATGTTGTCAATTTCACTGGAGAAATTGAACATTTCAAAACTGAGCCGCAATTTATCGCCTAACAAATAATAGTCTGCCCCGATTCCGGCCTCAGATTCGAAGATACCCGCCCTGATTACAAAATCATTGTATTTTTTAGCGAACTGAGCGTTGAATTTCAAGCCGGAGGTGTCCCAGGATTCGATGGTGGTTGTGTTTGAAACACCCGTGCCAGCGTTGGTAACGGTCTGCACGTCCTTATGATAAACACCCCGGGGATCATCCACGACCCCAATCAGGTAATATTTATCTTCACGCGGCTGGAGCTTGAAGTTCAGGTAGCTCTTGGCGTCCGAGCGATTGAACAGATAATCAGTGTGGTAATCCACGGAAAGCTTGAATTTATCTACCTTGGTAATAGCCTTGTTCAGCCCGGTAAGAGCTTCATCAACTTTATCAGCGGTAGTTTCATCGTTAATAAGACGGCCCAGAGTCCCCTGGCCGCGATTAATTTTATTGGTGATCTCCCGTAGCGAGGCCACTGACTGTGAGATGTTTTGGCTGGTTTTACTCGCGGTCATCAGTTCACCCAGGGCCCCTTCACCCCGGTTGATTTTATCCACAATCTCATTGAGAGAAGCCAGGGTGCGGTTGAGGTTCTTAAGCACGGTGTCATTGTTGATCAACTGGCCGAGAGCGCCCTGGCCCCGGTCGATTTTTTCAGTAATATCCCTGACCGTGGAGATGGTTTCGGACAACTGCTCCGAGGTTTCGCGAAGATTAAGCAGGATAGCCTGAATATCAGCCTTGTTACTTGATGAAATGGCATAAATATCCTTGGAGAAAGCGGTCAGGTACTTGATGAGAGAACTGAGGTTTTCCTGGTTTTCCCGGATGATCTTGTTGAGGTTTTCACTCATATCTCGCAGGTTACCCAGTATCTGCCGCATATCAGCTGTGCCTTCAGCCCCGCCGAAGACATCATTAAGCGATGTTGTAACCTTTTTGATGTCATCCGAGATATCGCCTATCTTCATAATAATCTGATCCACGTCCGCCGGCGAAGTGGTTCGGACGATCTGGTCTCCGTTCTTAAGCGGTGGGGCTCCTGTCAAGCCGGGGATAATTTCAATATACTTGTCTCCGAGCACCCCTGATGTTCTGATTATGGCTTGGCTGTCCGATCCCAGTTCCAGGTCGGGCCTGATTTTCAGTGTCACCAGGGCGCGGCCTTTTTGAAGGGCGATATTTTCGACGGAGCCTATCTCAATTCCGGCTACTTCGACCGGTGCACCTTTTTTTAACCCTGATGCGGTATCAAAGACGGCCATAACCCGAATACCCTCTTTTGCTCCCATTTTAAAATGGCCTACCTTCAGGGTCATATATCCCAGCAGGATTATCCCGACCAGGACTAATAGCCCGACCTTGGCTTCAGTAGAAAACTTGAACATTTTTTATTCCTAAGGCTCAGTCTCCTAAATACATCGGCCCTTCGCCTTCTCCTTTTAAAAATTGCTGTACCACCGGGTTGTCACTAGCCTGAATTTCGGCAGGCGTTCCATATGCTACGATTTGGCCTTCATAGATCATAGCCACTTTATGCGCAATACGCAAGGTCGCCGGGATGTCATGGCTGATAACGATGCTGGTTACGTTGGTCCGCTGCTGAGTTTTAACGATGAGATCGTCAATCATTTCGGCCATGATTGGATCCAAACCGGTGGTTGGTTCATCAAAAAGTAAAATCTCGGGTTCAAGTATGATGGCCCGGGCCAGCCCGGCTCTCTT
Organism: uncultured Thermodesulfobacteriota bacterium; assembly: GCA_964629485.1. GTDB lineage: Bacteria > Desulfobacterota > Desulfarculia > Adiutricales > JAFDHD01 > JAFDHD01. The sequence goes on from CAZVRN010000059.1 coordinate 2,105, forward strand.
GCGCATTCCGCCGGAAATTTCCGTGGGCATCTTGTCCTGAACCCCTTCCAGGCCGACCATGGCCATTTTTTGTTCGACCAGCTCCTTTATTTCTTTTTCCTTGAGCCTGGTGTGGGCGGTCAAAGGAAAGGCCACATTTTCCCCAACGGTCATGGAGTCAAAAAGTGCTGCATTTTGGAAAAGCATGCCAAAGCGGTGCCGCACACGATTCAAGCTGTTTTCCCTGAGAGGTACGAGATCGTGGCCGTCCAGCAAAATTTGGCCGCGATCTGGTTTAAACAACCCTATGATCAGCTTAATGAGAACGCTCTTCCCGCCTCCGGAACGGCCGATAATAAAAGTAATTTTCCCCCGTTCAATATCCAAATTAAGACCCTTCAGAACCGTTAGGTCTCCAAAGGACTTATACAGGTCTTTAATCTGAATGATTGGTTCGGTCATGGTAACGCCTAAAACATAATCGCGGTCATCAAATAATCACTGGCCAGGATGAGAATTGAGGCCAACACCACGGATTCCGTGGTGGCGCGTCCGACCCCCTCCGCGCCGCCTGACGTGTAGAATCCTTTATAGGACCCTATTAAGGTCAGGATGAGTCCGAAGACAGCGGACTTGATTAATCCGTTAAAGATATCGGACGGATCCAGGTATTCCACAATATTGCCGATAAAGATACCTTTATTGACCCCGAGAAGAACAACTCCGACCAGATATCCGCCGACCATACCCATAATGTTGCAAATAACTGTCAGAATCGGCAGCATAATCAGGCCGGCTATAACACGTGGCACAACCAGGAATTTGATTGGGTTGGCCGCCATGACATAAAGAGCATCTATCTGCTCGGTAACCCTCATGGTGCCCAATTCGGCGGCAATAGCTGAACCGGCCCGCCCGGTAACCATGAGAGCGGTCAAAACGGGGCCGAGTTCCCTGGCCATGGCAATGGCGAGGGTGGCGCTCACCAGGCTTTCAGCGTTAAACATGGAAAAGCCATGAAAAATTTGGATGGTCATGACCGCACCGGTGAAAGCTCCGGTCAGTATCACCACGAAGAGAGACTTCACCCCGACAAATTCCATCTGTTTGAATATGGCGCGGGATCTTAAAGGGGGGCGAAAGGTCCATATGAAAGTATTTAAAGCAAGGAGCGCGAGCTGGCCCATTTGCTCGATTATTTTTATGACGAACCCACCTAAAATTTCAAAAAGTTTTATCACCGTCTCCTTACTTGGTTGTCATCACGAAAACCCCATCCCAGTTCTTGGGCGGCGGATTTTTCTTCAATTCGACAACGCGATGTAAAAAAAGTTGAGTTGGCCCATCTTCAGGGTAGATGGCGTTGATCTGACTGAAGATCTTTCGGCCCTGGTCCCACTGCTGTCTCTGGTAAGCCCTGAGCCCCTGAGTGAAACGCTGAACCAGTTCAAATTTCTCGGGAGGAACTTTATCTTTTTCCCCTATGAGTTCATAGATACGAACCGGCCGAGTTTTTCCCTTGACCGCCACCAGGTCCAGCTCACGGCAAAGCATGACCTCTTTAACGTGCTCATAGGTTGTTTCACTGATAATGATATTCGTTCCATACTCTTTGCTGGCGCCTTCAAGCCGGGAGCCCAGGTTGACCTCATCCCCGATAACAGTATAATCAAAACGCGTTTCCGAGCCGATATTGCCCACGACCATTACGCCCGTGTTTAACCCGATGCGGATATCAATACGCGGTATGGTCGGATTCTCCTGGGCCCATTTTTCCCGGAGCCGGTCCAGTTCTTCCAGCATACTCAGCCCCGTCCGGCAGGCCTTCAAGGGATGATCGGGCAGATCCAGCGGCGCTCCCCAGACAGCCATCACCGCGTCGCCCTCATACTTGTCCAGCAGACCGTCATATTTGAAAACAAGATCGGTCATGGCCGTCAGGTACTCATTGAGCAAGGCAACCAGGGCCTCGGGATCCATGTTTTCAGAAATGGTCGTGAATCCTTTAATGTCCGAGAAAAGAACCGTCAATACTTTCTTCTGCCCACCCAGCTTGAGCATATCCGGATTTTTTAGGACTTCATTCACCACGGAGGGATGGAGATAGGTTTGAAAGGCCCCCTTGATTTTTTTCTTCTCCCTCTCTTCGGTCATGTAACGGAAGGCCGTGATGCCGGTGTAGACAAGAATAATCGTCATGGAGGGAAAAATCAAATTCAACCAGATGCCTTTCGTAAAAAAGAGATAATTAAGCCCCCCTTCAGCCAATAGAAGGCCCAACCCGAAAACAACCCCGACCATGGCTGAGATTTTCGGCAGAACTAAGCCCAGGATAACGGCCGCGACGATCATCATGGCCAGATCCAGCAAGATTGTCCATTGCGGCCGGACCAGGAAATCATGCCTTAATATACTGTCTATGAGGTTGGCATGAACTTCCAGTCCTGGATAATTGGTTTCAAAAGGGGTGGTGCGCATGTCATAAATGCCCACGGCCGTGGCCCCGGCCAGAACGATTTTGTTTTTAAAGGTGCCCGGTTTAAAGCGCTTGGCCAGGATATCAGCCATGGAATAATAGGGAAATGTATGGCTGGGGCCGCGATAATTGACCAAAAAACGGCCCAGTTCGTCGGTAGGCAGTTCATAGTTGCCCACAATTACTTTTTCCACGCCCACCCGGCTGACATAAATCGAGGCCGGAGCGTCATCAAGGTAAAAACGCAAGGCTTGCAGTGAAAGGGGGAGGTAGTATTTATCATGCAGCCGGATAACCATTGGTATCCAGCGCACTGTTCCGTCGATATCCTGAAACATGTTCATGAATCCGGATGAGGCCGCAGCTTGGCTGATTATGGGGATATTGGCGACCGGCATAAAAGCCTGGGCAATTTCTGTCTGGTCAAGCTCCACATCGGGGCTGGAAAGCCGGGTGAAAGTATAATGAGCGTTTTTCAGTTGCTCGATCTGGGCACGTATCTGTTCCGGCGTGATATGGGCCACGCTCTTGTCTCTTTCTATTCGGAGAAAGTAGCCCAAGACCACCGGAACCCTCGCCTTCTTAATGGTCCTGGCTAGTATGAGATCATTATCAGCGCGTTCGATCTCATTCTGCAAGAATCGAGAAACCTGTTGGTTATAAAAGCCTTGGCGCTTGATCTCAGCTTTTATCCGCTGTATCAGTTCGAGGTTGGTGTTTTTATCCGGCTCCCCAAAGACGATGTCAAAGGCGATGACCTTGGCACCATCATTATCCAAAACTTTTACCACTTCAGCAATCTTTGAACGGGGCCAGGGCCAGCGCCCGATTTCATCCAGGCTTTTTTCGTCCACCACCGCCATGACAACTTCCGGTCCCGGTTTAATCGGACCCCGAATCTGGAATCTCAAATCCCTGGCCTTGAGTTCCATGACCTCGAGATATTCAAATCCGGCCAGGTAAATAATAATCAGGACCGCGACTAAAAGGAGACTCAGAATCATCGAGTTCAGTTTGAAAAATTTTTTAATAAAGTTATACATGACTCAATATCTACTACTGAACCCAAAAAAGGCTTCTCTGTTTGGGCATTGACAGAGCGGACTTAAGGTTGTTATCCTCTTCAAGGATGTTCGGGTAAAATGATTTGCCTCATTATTTCGTAAATGAAAAGTTGCATACCCAAAAAACTATGACCTTTTATAGCAAATATTGCAAATTATTTCAACAAGATTCCCGGGGATATCCCGAAAAACAGAAAAAATAATTCCAAGGGTTTAGGGACATGAAAAGAGTTTTAACCATTGCCGGTTCTGATTCCGGAGGCGGAGCGGGCATACAGGCGGACCTCAAAACGATAACCGTACTGGGCGCTTACGGACTGTGCGCAATCACGGCATTGACTGCGCAAAACACGTTAAGCGTTGAAGCTATTTACGAAGTCCCGCCTGAATTTGTCGGCGCCCAGCTTGACGCGGTTCTGTCCGATATCGGAGCAGATGCGGCCAAGACCGGGATGCTGGCCAATACGGAAGTGGTCAAGATGGCGGCGGCTAAAATAAAGCAGTATCAGGTTCCGAATCTGGTTGTTGACCCGGTAATGGTCTCCAAGGGAGGAGATGCCCTGCTGGCCGAAGATGCGCAAGGGGCCTTGGTCAAGGACCTCCTGCCTTTGGCAACGGTTATTACGCCCAATCTCTCCGAAGCCGGAGTTATGCTCGGGCGCGAAGTTAAGACCCTTCAAGATATGGCCGAAGCCGCCCGGTCCCTGAAAGACATGGGGCCAAAGGCTGTCTTGATCAAGGGCGGACATCTGGCCGGGCCGGCCACTGACCTGCTTTTTGACGGTGAAACAATGCGGGAGTACTCCACGCCCCGGATAGAATCCTCAAACACTCATGGCACCGGCTGTACTTTTTCCGCAGCGTTGGCCACCCACCTGGCTCAAGGCCGCTCCATGCACCAAGCCGTCGCTCTGGCCAAAGAATTTATCACGGAAGCCATCCGGCTGGCCCATCCCATGGGACAAGGCCACGGGCCGACCAACCATTTCGCTTTGCTGGAAAAACAGGCGGCTCTCAGAAGCCTTGAGGAGGCTTTTGATACGCTCTGCAAGGCCGAATCCGCCCCCCTTGTGCCAGAGGTGCAATTAAACATAGGCTATGCCTTGCCCAGGGCCTCAAGCTTCATGGATGTGGCGGCATTTCCCGGGCGCATTGTTCGCCTCGGCTCCAGCGTGGCGAGCGTGTCAGGCCCCTCCTTTGGAGCGTCCCGGCATGTAGCAAATATCATTCTCACCGTTATGAAGGCTGATCCTGAGATGCGCGCCGCCATGAATATTCGATACGATGAGAATTTCTTAAACAGGGCCCGGGCTCTGGGACTGACAGTCGAAAGCTTTGACCGGGCTGACGAGCCGCAGGAAATCAAGGCCCGCGAAGGTTCTTCTCTGGAATGGGGCGTGGATGATACGATCAAGCGTATCGGTGTGGTGCCTGACCTGATTTTCGACCGGGGCGACGTGGGCAAGGAGCCAATGATTCGCGTTCTCGGCCCGGAACCATGCTCGGTCGTGGCCAAAGCGCTCAGCCTTCTGCCCCAGCAAAACAATGAAGCGAGACCTCTTGGCTGAAGCCGGATAAGCCGGAAAGGCCCCGCCTTGAAGCGGGTTTTAAACAATCCTCTGGCCCAAAGGCGCGTTCTTTTTATCAAACCTTAACGGAATCCCCGAACTGCCTCTCTGAAATGATCTTACAGCCCGAATCTGAACCTTCAGCGCACCCTGAGAGAGAGGGTGCTTGCTTTTTTGGTCATATCCTTTAGCCTGGTAATTAATGCGCTTATCAGCTCTTTGAGCTGCGGGGATAAAATATTATACTCATTAGACAGCCTTTCCGTGTCCAGGATACCCACTCGCACCGGGCCATTGGCCGAGACCGTGGCGCTGCGGGTTCCCCCGCCCTGCTCGAACATGACCAACTCCCCGAAAACGTCTCCTTCCCTCAGGGTATCCACGACAACCAGACCTTCGGGAGTCTTCTGCGTGACCTTTGCCTGGCCCTCCAGGATCACGTAGACCCAAAAGCCCTTGCTGCCTTCTTCTATAATAACTTCCTTGTCCTTATAGGTTTCTTCGCTGGCCACATAAGTATAAAAAAACGGATCTATGGACATGTCTTGAAACTCCCTTTAAGGCATCAGGAAAAACCCGAGTATCTTACGGTCGTGTTCCGTCAGGTTTGTAAATGCCATACCCAGCAGAACATGGCCAGGCACCGGGTCGTCTCTGATAGTAACAATTTTTGCGCTTGTTTCCAGTTTCTTCCCGTTCGGCAGCGTGGTCCTGATCTGAAATTCATCCCCGGGCACATGAGAAAAATTTGCCATGTTTTCCGCCTTGATACTAAGCGCCAGCCCGCCACGGCTTATGTCTTTGATCAACCCTTCCAAATGAACGCCCGGGATTGAACCGACCGGTCTATATTCACACAACCGGTCGATTTCCTTTCTGTAATACCGTCTCTTGGAATCAATCGGCTCGCCACGGGCAGCTATCTTCTTTGCTCCCTCGATCTTAGTGCTCAGGTTTCCGTAAACTTTATTCATACGGATAAGGTGCCTCAGTATCTGATCAATAATGTACTTGAGCGTCGGAGGCATATGCTGGTATTCAGTGGAAAGCCGGGCCGGGTGCCAGACCTCCAATTCAGAATTTTCAAGCGCCCTTACCGAAGCGGTGCGGGGTTCAATAGCGCCGTATAAAAAAACCATCTCGCCTATAATCTCACCAGGCCCTAATGTGGCTAATCTTACTTCCCGATCTTTTGACTGCGTCAGGACTTCCACTTTTCCTTTTATGATCTTGTAGATCGAGATACCATAATCATTTTCCTTAACGATCAGCTCGCCTTTCTTATAGTGCAGCCGCATGATCGGAGGAACTTTTTCTTGTCCAGTCGCCATGGCAAACTCTTTTTTATGGTTTTATGAGGTATTGTCTTGCACTTTCGGGTTACGAAAGCTAACTGTTCTCTTTTCCGCTGGAATAACGGGTATTTCTAAGGTAATAGGTTTTATTTATAAAATCAAGTAATAGTTATAAGCCCATAAAAATCCTGCCTCGAAGCTTCTTAAAGAAGCTCCACCAGTTTTGGCAGAATCTCCCCTGAGGGCCCCCTCAAACTGATATGGCACTGCCTCGTAAGCTCGCTTTCATATAAATTTACTTCAATGACAGGATTCCCCTGGCGCAGGATCTGCTGCGGAAAGGCCGCGGCGGGATAAACCGTGGCCGAGGTTCCCACGACCAGCATACAATCGCATTTTGAAGACTCCTCCTGGCATCTTTGCAAAACGTCCATGGGAATGGGTTCGCCAAAAAAAACGGTATCGCTTTTAAGAATCCCGCGGCATTCCGGGCACTTGGGCGGAAGTTCCTCAAAGGAGACTTCTTCTCTCTTGAAACGGCTGTTGCAGTTGAGACAGCGCACCAGGGTCACATTGCCATGAATCTCCAGCACATTGGTGCTGCCGGCCGCATAATGGAGGTTGTCGATATTCTGGGTGATCAGAGCCTTGATAATGCCTTTTTTCTCGAGGTTCGCCAGGGCGATGTGCCCCGGATTAGGAGCGGCTTTTTCCAGGGCGGCCCTCAGCTCAACCATGGGCCCCTTTGGATTAAGGGTCTCTTCCCAGGCCTTCTTGGGGTCGGCCATGAAGCGCTGGTATCCGTCCATGGGCGGCTCCCCGTATTTTGTCCAGATGCCTCCCGGCCCGCGAAAGGGAGGAATGCCGCTCTCGACACTCATCCCGGCGCCGGTAAGCGCCAGTACGTAACTGGCTTTGGAAATCGTTTCCGCGGCCTCAGCCAACTGCTTTTTCATCGTTTCATTTATATCATTCATAACCTTGGCTCCTTCTCTGGTAAAGTTTTTTATTCTATCAAGGTTCGCTCACTCTTCTTCGCCATCCGTAATAATATAATAAATACTTCCAAAAAAACTTTCGGCCCCGAGCCGGCTACCAGAAAGCAGTACAGCAACCCACGGGGAAACTTACTATATCGCACTTAGCCTGACGGGTTGAACCTGGCAGGTGGCATCTGTAATATATGCACATGTTAGCAAACATAACTGTTTAAGGCAATACTCGGCCTTTAAGCAAAAGGACATGTTGACTATCAGGCGGATTACCTATAATCTATAGGCGTTACGGGGCTGGAGAGAATAGTTGCTTGGGTGTGCCAAAGAAAATTTTGGTGAGTGGTGATGCTATGGACCAGGGAAATGACGTACCGAAAGTCATCATGGCCGAGAAGTTTATGGTCGTGGATGGGTCGGGCAATAAGCGCGCTATCGTGGGCATTTTACACGGCGAGCCGAGTTTGATTCTTTACGGGCATGATGGTAAAGAGCGCATGAGCTTGAGGCTGAACGCCGAAGGCGATCCTTCACTTGAGCTTTTTGATCGGGAGGGGAGGGTTCGTGCCGTTTTGGAATTAGCTGCGGACGGATCGCCGTCCTTGAAAAAGAAAAAAGCTTAAGCCTCCGGATTAAGGCTGATGCCCCGGGATTGAAATACCTGAACTTTTATTTAAACTAGTAACTCGGGGCCAAGATGAATTTGATTTAATCGTGGGCGGGAAACGCTTGAGAAGACCAGTAAACGGCGTGCAAAACCACATTTTGCAAGATCTGTTAAACTGCTTTTAAAGTGTCAAAATGGTATTGAAGCTCCGGCCACATAAACCATCGGATGTCGAACCCTGCGGCCGAATCTTGTATCAAGCCTTTAAAGATATTTTCGAACGACATAACTTTCCGCCTCCGTTTTCTTCATCCGAAAAGGCCTGCCAGTCAGTACGATTCTATTTTAGCAAACCAGCCTGGTTTTGCCTGGTCGCTGAACTTGACGGCCGGGTTGTTGGCTCGTGCTTTGTAGATGAACGTGATCCGATCCGCAGTATCGGACCCATTAGCGTGGAGCCGGGATTCCAAAAAAGAGGAATTGGACGCAGCATTATGAAAGCAGTGCTGGAGCGGTCTTCAGATGCTGTTGGTATCCGGTTGATACAGGACGCTTTTAATACCGTCTCGCTTTCGCTTTATGCTTCCCTGGGTTTTGCGGTTAAAGAACCCATAGTCGGGTTGAAGGGCTGGCTCAAAGACCGCCCGCCCAAAAAACATAACGTTCGGAGGTTACGCCTGGAGGACCTTCGCCTTTGCGCTGACTTGTGCCTCCGCGTTCATGGCATCGAACGCACCAATGAACTAAGAGATTCGATCAACGATGGCACCGCTTTTGGCCTGATACGCGACGGCAGAATCACAGCCTATGTTTCCTCACTCTCCCGCCAGGGACATGGGCTGGCTGAAAACGAGAATGACCTTACCTCCGTCATCTCTTTCATCCACGCGAAATACAAAAGGCCGATTTCCATTCTCGTTCCATCCCGGCAGTCAAGCTTCCTGAGGTGGTTCTTGCGTCAAGGGCTGCGTGTCGTGGACCCGCTTACGCTTATGGCCATCGGCCAGTACCAGGAACCAAAAGGATGCTTTTTCATTTCCGTGAGATACTGACAACAGTCTGGTAAAGGATGTAAAGTGAGGATAAGAATTCGCCCCGCCGTCATTTCAGATAAGGAAGCCTGCGGCCGTATCCTTTACGAAGCTTTTAAATATATCGCAGACCGCCATCAGTTTCCGCCTGACCTGCCCACCGTGGAGCAGGCAATTCGCATAATGGACACTTGTATCAGTCATCCCGCCACCTTCGGAGTGGTGGCCGAAAAAAGCGGCCGTGTGATTGGCTCCGGATTTATGGATGAACGAGACCAAATATACGGAATCGGGCCGGTCAGTATCAGGGTCAAACTCCAGGGGCGCGGCATCGGGCGCAAGCTGATGCAAACCCTGCTCAAAAGGGCTGAAAAAACGATCGGTGTACGCCTGATCCAGGATTCCTTCAACATCATGTCCTTCTCGCTTTATGCTTCCCTGGGCTTTGAAGTAAGGGAGCCGCTGGCCCTGGTTGAGGGATGGCCCCGCTCGCGACCGCCGCACCATGTCGAAGTGAGACCTCTCAAAGAGGAAGACATGGATAAATGCACCCTTCTCTGCCATAGGGTCCACGGCGTAACACGCACCAACGAG
>CAZVRN010000060.1:0-11689 GCA_964629485.1 uncultured Thermodesulfobacteriota bacterium
CTTACCGCGGCGAACCATGGCCTCAAATTCTTCTTTAGTCACGTTACTCCGAACCTCGACCCCGCTTTTAAACCCTTCAAGAAATGCCTGGCCCTTTGCCGGTTTTGCAGAGCGCAACTTCCGCCCTGTGGCCTTTATCCTGGAAGCAGCCTCTTTATAAATGGTTTCCGGGTCTTCTCCTTCCCGGTGGGTAGCCAGCGAAATAACCAGTATTTCTCCGGTGGCGCGGTCAAAACGGAGAAGGTCCCGGCAGATGACAAAGTGCATCTCTTTTTGCTCCGGGTCCACCGGGCAAAGCGTGGGCAGCCGTTCAAGGCTTCGCACCGTGTCATAGCCCATGAAGCCTACGGCTCCCCCCCAAAATTCTTCCAATCCTTCAGGAACGGCCGGATTAAAGCGGTTCATCAAAAGCTCGAGCCCGCTCCAGGGATCAGTCTCATACTTTTCGGTCCGGCCATTTATATAATCCTCAACTTCCACCATCCCGGGTCTGGCTACAGCGGCGGCCAGGGGATTCATCCCAAGAAAGCTGGCCCGGCTGAATTCTCCATATGGCCCAAGGCTTTCAAGCAAAAAAGCCGGTTTCCCGCTGGTGAGACACCTGGCCGCGTCAACCGGCAGGACATCAATATTTGTGAGTCTTCCATAAACCGGAATGATATTGTGCGCCTTGGCCTGGCCACAGAAAGTTTGAAGATCGGGTTGGATAAGCTCCATTTTTTTCTCCATCAAAAAGCCGTGGTCCGGTGATCGGTTCCACGGCTGAGTTAGAGGCATTAAAAAAGCCGTGGGCAGGAAGCCTGCCCACGGCTTGTCTTTTTCTGTTTTATTTCAGTTAATTCATATTATTAGACGGTGAACAGACCTCCCTTATGTGATTCTGCCACCACCACCAATTTTGGACATTAATTTGTTTTTTCAGTTCACAGTTCACAAGACTAACCTTTATTTGAAATTAAACTTATCACGTCGGTTCAGGCTTGTCAACAGTTTTAAGAGGGAGATATTCACGGCTTTTTTTTGCCCGGAGCCTCAGGGCTTACCCTGGTTTTAGCCACAATCTTTTCAAAGTAATGCTGGTTTTTTTCCAGATGAACGGGCGCAGAACGCATCATATTCAATTTGGTTATCAAAAAGTTGAGTTTCTTGATCTGGCGATATTTTTCTTTCTCGTCCTTTGCCGAAGCCAGTAAATCTTCGATCTGAATGATTTCCTTTTTGATCTCCAATTCCGGGGGAGTATAAGCCAGTCGCAGTTCTTCCGGGACACTATCCCAGTCGGACAGGTCCAGGGGCTGCCCTTGGCCGGGCAGGTCATCGAAGTCACCTCTTTTTTGAGCTTCTTGAATTTTTTGTTCGGCAATTTTTTTAAAAACATCAATCATGACTGACTCATGTCACCCAGTCTGGCATATAATTCTTCTGGCACGTTTAAAAGTCAAGATCTTCTTTTAGGGAGGCGTCTTCCCATATCTTCTCTGCAATAAAGAGTTGAACGACATCCTTGTCAAGCCGACCGTTTTCAGCCTCTTCAAGAAGGATGTCCAGGGCCTTTTTAACCGGCATCGCTCTCTTATACGGCCGATCACTGGCAACCAGGGCGTCAAAAACGTCCGCGGTACTCATAATGCGGGCCTGCAGGGGAATATCCTGGGCTTTCAGGCCGCGGGGATAGCCGGTTCCGTTGAGCATTTCATGGTGGGTGGCGGCAAACAAAGGGACATGACTCAGCTCTGGAGTGAAGGGAATCCGGTTTAAAATATTCAGGGTGTATTTTACATGGGATTGGATTTCCTCGTATTCTTCGTCCGTCAGGTTTCCCCTGGGCACTTCCAGATTTTTTAACTCGAAGTCGGTGAAAATACGCTGTCTTTCGCCTTTAAAGTCAATAAACTCCATGGCGGCTATTTCCTTGAGACGGGTTATATCCTCATCATTGATCGAATCGGCCCGGTTAATTTTGAGCACAAGGCTCAACCCTTCTTCCAACTGATTCAATTTCCGGTCACGATCCAGCTCAGCTGCGCGCAATTCCCCGGGGCTCAGGCTGTTTTCCAGAAGCCGCTTTTGAAAATCATATTCAATCCGCGCGCGGGCCAGTTCAAAGCGAAGCCGGATTAATTCGATCTGGTTATCGGTAAGCCTGGCAGATTTGTCAAGGATATGTTCAGGAACCCCGATTTTGCCAATATCATGCAGCCAGGCCGCGTAAGAAAGCTCCTCCAGTTCCTCCTCGGTAAAATTGACTTGGGCAAAGGGCCCTTTGGTTTGTCTATTTATGGCTGAGGCTAAAAGTAAAGAAAGAGCCGCCACCCTTTTGGAATGCCCGGCGGTGTGAGGGCTTCGAGCGTCAATGGCAGTGGCTGAGTATTGAACCAGGGCTTTGAAAATATTTTTTATCGACTCCAGGAGCTGAGTATTGCGTATGGCCACCGCGGCCTGAGAGGCCAGGGACAGAACGAGGCTTTCAACATCTTCAGGAAAAGAAACGATACGGTTGTCATCATCCTTGGCATTAATGAGCTGAAGCACGCCTATGATTTCGCCCCGATGATCCCGCATGGGCACGACCAGCATGGATTTCGTGCGGTAGTTATTTCTCAAATCAAAATCTTTGGAATGGTAGAACTCATGAGTCTCTTCCAATTGGTAAACATCCTTAATGTTCAGCACCTCGCCCGTGATGGCCACATGGCCGGCAATACTTTCATTGGTCAAGGGCAGGACAAAAGGCCGGAAATGGTCCTTTTGCACTCTCAGCCGGTTATCTATGGTATCATTTTGGGCCACTTCAAACTGAAGCTTATCTCCATCACGGATATAGAGGCTGCCAGCATCCGCGTGAGTAAAATTACGAACCTCATAGACAATCAATTCCAAAAGCCGGCGCAGATTGGTTTCACTTGAGAGTGCGATGCCGATCTGGTTAAGTTTTTTAATCAGGTCAAGAGGTGCCTTATTAATCATAATTAATCACCACTGTTGTGAAAATCACCTGTGGAAAGCATGCCATATTTTGAGTGCTTGATCAAGATAATCGCATTTTTCTTGACAATTTGTATTCCAAGGCCTCTTAACAACTTTGTCCTTAAGCCTGAATCACTGTCACGCCTAATCTTAACTCTTTGAAATAATGGTAATATTTCTGCGGGACCAATTTTCGCCTTTCGTGGTTTCAATAAAATGACTCTGGACCTTAGGAGATTTTATTTTGAACATTCCGGCTGCATCCACGTCTTAATAAAGCAATTTTAAAAGCCCTGGATGACAAATCATGTTTAGAGATTTATAATATAAAGATCATAAGGCAATAATAATGAACAGAAAGTTCAGGGACCTGTCTTCCATGTTTTTGGTTTCGGCTGGGGTGCTGGCCTTCGAAGTCATCCTGACGCGCCTCTTTTGCCTGACTTTCTGGTATCATTTCGCCTCTCTTGTCATCGCGTTGGCTCTGACCGGGTTTGGTGTGGCCGGAAGCCTACTGGCTGTGGGGATGCCCGGGCTTGAAAACAGGCGTGATGCTGCCTTGGCCGTTACTGCCTTGGGGGCGGGTTTGGCCATGCTTTTCAGTTACCAGGCGGTGCTCGGAGTTGGTTTGGAGCCTTTGGCCTTGGCCTGGGCCGGCCGTCCCTGGTTCAAGCTTGGTTTAGTCTGTTTGATCCTGGTAGTGCCTTTTTTATTAGGCGCTTCCCATATCGGTCTTATTCTGGCGTACTCGGAAAAACCGAACCATGCCTACGCCGCAAACCTGGCGGGATCAGGAGCGGGCTGCCTGGCGGCGGCTTTGTCTCTGTCTCGTCTTTTACCCCATCAGGCTCTTTATGCCGCGGTCTGTTTGGCCCTGCTAGGCTTTGTGATACAGGCTTTAAACTGTCCGCGCAGAATACTTTTGTCTTTAATTCTTTTAGGTTTAGGTGCGAGCTCAGGTGTTTTGGTTTTTCCGCTGGTTTTACATTATGAACCCTTTAAGGATCGTTCAAACGCTCTGGCCGCTCAGGGAAGCAGGCTCGATGAGCAGGCGGTCGGCCTGGACGGGGTGGTCGAGGTTATCGGCGGCCCGGCTTTTCACTATGCGCCCGGCCTGTCCCTTTCATGTACGGCTGCCCTTCCCTCTCAGCGGGGACTCTTTGTAGACGGAGATCTCGTTGGGCCAATTACGAAGGTAGAACCTGGCAACCCGCCTCCAGATTTTGTGAAATGCCTTTTAAGCAACCTGGTCTACCATACCTTACGTCCCAAAAAAATTCTAATCATCAACCCGGGGGGAGGCCTCAACCTCTTATCAGCGCTTGAAAGCGACGCCGATACCATTACAGGGGTGGAGGAAAATCCCCAAATTTACCAGCTTATGACCGGACCCATGGCCGGTTTCAGCGGCAACATATACCGGCGGCCTAAAGTGAATGTCATCCAGGCTGATCCGGTGAATTTTTTGCGGCGAACCCGGGACCGTTTCGACCTGATTTTATTAGGACAGGGGGTCCGATGGGGGGCAGGTTCTTCTTCCGGACTTGGTGTCAGTAGATTGCTGACCGTTGAGGGTTTGAACTTAATGTTGGGGCTCCTTAGCCCGAGAGGCAGTATGGCCGTCAGCGGGCCGTTGATGTACCCTCCCCGGGCCTCAATCCGGCTTTTGGCCACCGCGGCCCGAAGTCTTCATGAAACAGGGAGGGATCCTAAGCGCAGCGTTGTCCTGGCCCGTGACTGGAGCACGGTTTTGCTCATCATCAAACCAGGAGCATTCTCGTCTGATGAAATAAAAAGACTTACGACTGAAACCGCCAGGCAGGGATTTAATTTGTCCTATATTCCGCAGGAGAATAAAAGTGCCTTTAATCGCTTCCACCAACTGCCAGGAAATCCGCTGGCTAAAGCGGCAAGTATGATTTTTTCCGGAAAATCTCAAGCTCTTTTTGATCAAAGTTATTTTAACCTGAAGCCTGCTACACGGGATCGGCCGTATTTTTTTAATTTTTTCAGGTTCAAAACCCTGCGTTTGATTATCGGTTCCAAAACCTCGAAGCTGCTTTCCGTTACAGAATGGGGATTACTTTTTACATGGGGAGCTCTAGGTGCGGCACTCTTGCTGGCCGGGGCCGGTATTTTCAGCCCTCTTTTCAAGCTCGGTCCGCCCCCGAAAAATTTAATTTTTTTCATCCTGATCGGCATGGGATACATGGTGGCGGAGATAACCCTGCTCGCTGAAACCATTTATCACCTTGGCCGGCCTGCTCAGGCCTTCCCTCTTGTAGTGGGAGTTTTTTTGATGCTTTCCGGTGTGGGCAGCTTAATCTGGGGCCAGCGCCCGCCCGGGTTTTTTAGTCTTGCCTCTGCCGTTATCCTGCCTTTTGTCTTTTTTATTTTGCGTTGCTTGCCTGGTGAATCCGCCATGATTGCCTTGGTCCTGGCTCCGGCCGCTTTGCTTATGGGGGTGCCATTTGCCGGTGGGCTGATCCACCTGATCGGTTCAAACCCTTCTATGCGCGCCTGGGGATATGGCGTGAACGGTTTTTTTTCAGTCACCGGGTCTTTGATCGCGACCATGATCTGCCTTCAACTCGGTCACACGGCCGCCATTTTTTTCGCCGGGGGGTGCTATCTCCTGGCCGGAGTATTAACGAAAGGAAAAAGATTATGATCCACCTCTTTAAACAATGGATTTTGATTATGATTTGCCTGGTCCTGCCTGTTGCGGCCCAGGCTCAGGGTCAAGAATTCGTCAAAAAACGCCTGGCCATGGTCAAGGAGCAGATTCAGGCCCGGGGTGTGACGGATTCGCGCGTGCTGGAGGCCATGCGGCAGGTTCCCCGACATCTTTTTGTCAGGCCGTCTGACCAGTGGCAGGCTTATGCTGACCGGCCCCTGCCCATCGGGTTCGGCCAGACCATATCCCAGCCTTTTATTGTGGCCTATATGACCGAAATTTTGAACTTATCCGGAACGGAAAAAGTTTTGGAGATTGGGACAGGATCGGGTTATCAGGCGGCAATATTGGCCCATACCGCTGGAGAGGTTTATTCAATCGAGATTATCCCTGAACTGTACCGTGAGGCCAGGAAGCGGCTGTCCAAGCCAGGCTACGGCCGAGTGCATCTGAAAGCGGATGATGGATATTTTGGATGGCCGGAGCAGGCGCCTTTTGACCGCATAATTGTCACCTGCGCCGCAGGGCATATCCCGCCTCCCTTGATTAAACAGTTGAAACGGGGCGGGATAATGGTCATCCCGGTCGGAAGGCCGTGGATGACCCAGACCTTGATCCTGGTGGAGAAAAATCAGCAAAATAAGATTACTACCCGGGGACTGATGTCCGTGCGATTTGTCCCCCTGATTCGGCGCAAATAGGTTTTGCAAAATATATAAATTACTTGCCAGATTATTAGTGGGCAGGGCCAAACCTCAAACCCGTGATTGAGAATGAAGCCGAGTATTTCCGACCGCCCGAAACCGGCTGATACAAAGTAGAAAATATTTTTATTTTATTCTTGAAGCACAATTTGATACTATCCAGACATGGAAATTTCAGAATTAAGTTTTTTAGTGGTCGTTGAAAACGAACGGGAAGCCCTGATGATCCGGGATGTCCTGGAAAGCATGAACGCCAGGGACGTAACCATAGCCGAGAATGGTTTGGCGGCCCTGAAGCGCATCCAGAGAAGCCCGGATTATTTTGTGTTAGCCGACTGGAACATTTCAGGGATAAACGGATTGAAGCTTCTGCGGGAGATCCGGAGCAGCAAGAGATCCGCAGCCACGCCTTGTGTTTTAATTATTTCCAGGCAGAGCCAAAAGGAAATTGAACAAGCCAAGGCGCTCAATGTTACCGGATTTCTTAAAAAAGCTTCTACTCCCGAAACATTTATGAGTGAGTTCCTATCACTTTTGGGCGAGAAAAATGAACCTCTTCTGATGGAAAGTTTGATAGAACAAGGCGAAGCCTTGCTGGAATCCGGAGATGCTGAAGAGGCCTTTTCCCGGTTTAAGCAGGCTGTTCAGTCCGGTCGGTCACGCTTGGCCAACTTGCACACGGACATGGGGCTTGTTTTCAAGAGACAAGGCCGCATTGATGAGGCTATCCACAGCTTTGAGCAAGCTGTGGAAGCTGACCCCCTCTCAGCGCGTTCCCATGCCACACTGGGAGATGCTTATCGTTCAGCCGGACGACTCAAGGAGGCCGAATCGAGCCTCAAGAAGGCCGTGGCTTTGGACCCGTCAAACCATGAAGCAAAGGTTAACCTGGCAGATACCTACCTGCAGCAGGATGCTAACGCCAGGGCTGAAGAAGTTTATAAAAATATCCTTAAATCTGAGCCTGATGATATTTACGTTCTGAACCGTCTCGGCATAGCCTATCGTAAGCAGAAAAAATATGACCAGGCATTGACGCATTATCACAATGCCCTTAAAATCAATAACCGGGATAAAAATTTGTACTTCAACCTTGGACGCTGTTATTATGAAATGGACCGATTCGGGGAAGCTGAAAAATTTATGCGGCTGGCGCTGGCTATTAACCCCAACTTTGAAGAAGCCGCTGAATTTCTGGCCAAATTAAAAAAGCCCGGCCCTTGACGCGGACGCGGCCCGCATGAAAAGTCCGTATATCATCACCTTGCCCCTAAATCGTTACGAACTTACGCTGCAACCGGTCCAAGTATTGCCGGCGGAATTTTTCTAAAAAACAAGTTTAAGATTTTTATACGGCGCTGACAGTTTCATGCCGTCTAAATAGTTAGCTCGAAAGAATAATGTTATGAAAGAAAAATCTCATTTTTACACCGTCATTATGGCCGGAGGCAAAGGAACCCGCTTCTGGCCCCTGAGCCGTGAGAATAGGCCCAAGCAATTGCTGGCGATTACCGGCGAGGAAGTCATGATTCGGACCACAGTGGACCGTATTCTGCCTCTGGTTCCCCCGGAGAAGGTGCTGGTAGTTACCGGAGCTTTGTACGCCAAAGAGGTCAAAGAACTGCTCCCCGATATACCACATGAGAATATTATTGCCGAGCCTGTGGGCCGCGACACGCTTCCCTGCATTGGTTTGGCGGCTCATGTCATTTCAAAAAAGGACCCTGAAGGCGTTATGCTGGTTCTGCCCGCGGACCACGTCATTATCAAGGCGGCTCAATTTCGCTCTCTCGTTGAAAAGGCAGTTGAACTGGCTTCTCAGCGCGAAACCATAGTTACACTGGGCATCAGTCCCACCCGGCCTGAAACAGGGTATGGATATATTGAGGCCGCCGGGGAAGAAGCGGAACTGAACGGGACAAAGGTCTTGCGCGTGGCCTCTTTTCATGAAAAGCCGAACCAGGCTAAAGCCGAGGAATATTTCGCCAGCAAACGCTTCTACTGGAACAGCGGTATGTTTATTTTCCCGGCCCGAACAATCCTGTCATGGTTGGACAGGCTTCAACCAGACCTTGCCCGCGGTCTCGAAGATCTGGCGCAAAAAATTGATCAGCCTGATTTTGATGAAGCCATGGAAAAAATATATCCCCGCCTGACCTCTATCTCGATTGACTATGGAATCATGGAGAAGGCCGACGGCGTGTTGGTGCTGCCTGCTGACATCGGATGGAGCGACGTCGGAAGCTGGACCGTGGCGGCGGAGCATTGGCCTGAAATAGACGGCAACACGGCCCAGGGCGAGTGTTTGTTTCTTGAGAGCCAAGGGTGCGCGGTCTACAGTCCTCACAAGCTGGTTACGCTTATCGGTGTTAAAGACCTGGTCATTGTGGATACCCCGGATGCCCTGCTGATTTGTCCCAAGGATAAAGATCAGTGGGTCAAGGAAGCTGTTAAAGCTCTTAAAAAACGGGGGCGGAACGAACTTCTGTAATTTTCCTCAAAATTGACACTAGCTCCAGCCTGGGGTATCATCCGCCTTGTTTTCGAGGAGGTATCCTGGTAATGCGCCATAAATACCATGGTTTCATAGGCCTGGGCATATTGGTCATATCAGAAGCGCTGATGCTCGCCGGTGTTCATCCCTTCACAACCTGGTTTTACTCTTTAGCCTGGTGGTCGTATATTCTGATCGTCGACCAGGCCGTCTATCATGTCAAAGGCAGTTCCCTCTGGGTGAACCGACGCGGCGAATTTTTGTTTCTTATTCCGTGTTCCGCCGGTTTCTGGATGATTTTCGAAGGCATTAACGTCTATTTAAACAACTGGTCCTATATCAACATTCCCGATGAGACCTGGATTCGGTGGATCGGATACTTTATAGCCTATGGCACAGTGCTGCCCGCTATTTTTGAGACTACCGAGCTTTTGGAGGCTCTGGGGCTCTATCGAAACATCAAAATCAAACCTATTTCCAAAACCAGGGCCTGGTATGTTCCTTTTACTTTCACCGGGATGGTTTTCCTGTTCGCTCCCATTTTTTTCCCGCGCTATACTTTCCCTCTGGTATGGCTTTGTTTTATCTTTCTGCTGGAGCCGCTTCTGCACGCCCGAGGCGGCCCTTCCCTGATGCGTCAGTGGGAGAAGGGCGACCCGCGTACATTTTTTTTACTCCTGACGGCAGGCTTGATATGCGGGGTTCTCTGGGAATTCTGGAACTTCTGGACCTCGACGAAGTGGATTTACACGGTCCCTTTTTTCAGCCGGCTGAAGATATTTGAAATGCCCGTCCTGGGATTTCTCGGTTTCCCTCCCTTTGCCCTGGAATGTTATGTGGCCTACAATGCCATGGCCATGCTCCGCGGCAAAGGAGGATGGCCTCGGCATGAGTACGGACGGGCTGGGAAAACCTCCCCTGCCTTCATGTTTTTGAGCCTGGTCTTGTTCATTTTTATTTTTGTTCTGGTTTCCCGTTCCATTGATTTTTATACGGCACGTTCCTTCATTTAATATAAATGCCTAAAGGTTTTTTTGTTTTTTCCATGAACAACCACTTAAACAAAAAGGTTTTCATTATCAGTTTGGGCTGTCCCAAAAACCAGGTGGACAGTGAGTTTCAATTGGGTTTGCTCCTCAGGCAGGGATATGAAATAACCCAGGAACCAAAAGAGGCCGGCGTGCTCTTGATCAATACCTGCGCTTTCATCCGGTCGGCGGTCGAAGAATCCATAGACACCATTTTAGAACTGGCCTCTTTTAAAGAATCCGGCCGGGCCTGGGCCCTGGTGGTAACGGGTTGTCTGCCTCAGCGTTACGGGAATGATCTGGCTTCATCTCTGCCCGAAGTGGATCTGTTTTGCGGCACCGGTGAAATCAATCTCCTCCCGAAACTTTTGGAAAACCTGGCCAGAGGGTCTAAACCCGGACCCAGGCGGCTAGCTGCACCCGGGTTTATCCCTGCGGAACCCGGCCTGCGCATGCAGGCTGCCCCTTTTTTTCGAGCGTATTTGAAAATCGCGGAAGGTTGCTCCAACGCATGTTCCTATTGCCTGATTCCCAAGCTGCGAGGACCTTATCACAGCAGACCATTGGAAGGTCTGCTCGAAGAAGCTTACTTACTGGCTGAAAATGGGGTCAAAGAGCTGACATTAGTAGCTCAGGATACTACAGCTTACGGCCGCGATCTCACCCCCCCGGTAAGTCTAACCACACTGTTGAGGCGCCTGGCTCAAATTCGGAGTCTCAAATGGCTGAGGGTCATGTATGCCTATCCGAGGGGAGTAAGCGATGAGCTTATAGAAGTCATGGCCGGTGAGCCCAAAATCTGCGCCTACCTGGACCTGCCTCTTCAACATTTTAGCCCTCCCGTTTTAAAACGGATGGGCCGCGGCCATAATCCGAACCTGAAAGACCTGCTGGCCCGATTGCGTAAAGGGTTGCCCGAACTAAGCCTGCGAACGACTATAATGGTCGGGTTTCCCGGAGAAACAGATGCGGATTTCGGGCAGTTAATGGAATTTGTTAGGGAAGCGCGTTTCAATCATTTGGGGGTCTTTAAATTTTTTCCAGAGGAAGGGACGGCTGCAGCCAGTTTTCCTGATCAGGTTCCTCAAGAGACCAAAGAAAAGCGGCGGCGTAAACTCATGGCCATACAAAGGCGAATCTCCAGAGAATTAAACAGGGCTTTGGTCGGCCGGATTCTGCCTGTCTTGATCGAGGGTCCTTCTGAGGAAACAGATTTGTTGCTGACCGGCCGTACGCAAGGCCAGGCGCCTGACGTGGACGGACAGGTATTTATTACCAATGGTAAGCCAAAAGTGGGAGAGATTCAGGCCGTGAAGATAATTCAGTCTCATGATTATGACCTTGTCGGTGAGGTGCTTGACGACTCTGAAGAGGTTCAGTCTGGCAGGACCAGCTTGTCTTGACAGGTTCCTCAATGGTGGGTTATGATGCGCTCCATGCTGGCACAGGGTAAAAATAATGGCGGCAGATGACATCACAGAAAGGCTAGGGTCGTTATTTGAGCGTATAAACCAGCAGCTCATGACCAACCTGGACTCGGATATCTCGTATATATCTGAGGTTTGCCGGTATACCCTCCTCGGCGGCGGGAAAAGGCTGAGGCCCGCTCTTTTTATCCTGGCTTCCCGTCTTTGCGGTTATAAAGGGGACCAGGATTTACGCTATTCGATTGTGTTTGAATACCTGCATGCGGCAAGTCTGCTGCATGATGACGTGGTTGACGAAGCGGAAACACGGCGGGGTCAGGCGGCGGCTCATGTCCTGTATGGGAATCAAAGTGTAATTCTCGTGGGAGACTTCCTGGTTTCCAAGGCAATTT